>JALYZW010000140.1 GCA_030945725.1 Verrucomicrobiota bacterium
CACTTGTGCTGTTGTGAGGTCCCTCGCCGTCTGTGCGGTCTTCGGGATGACGGCGCAGCGGCGCGAATGGTGCACGTGCCTCGCTGCGCGATCGCGTTTCGGCGGCTCCGGTTTCGCGCTTGCGCGCCGTTGGTCCGCTGCCTACAACTCACCCTCCATGGTTCACCACATCGTTCTGTTCAAGCTGAAGCCGGAGGTGACGCCGGCGCGCGTCGAGGAAATGATGATGAACACGCGGATGCAGCTGCTGAAAATTCCCGAGGTGCTGAGCATCAAATGCGGGAAACGGATCGACCCGGAGTCGCCCTGGCCTTTTTTCGTCGCAATCGACTTCGAGTCGATGGACAAGCACGAGATGTATCGTGAGGATCCGGTCTACGTGAAGTACGTCGAGGACGTGATCAAGCCGAACACCGCCGACTCACTCACTCTCGATTTCGAGATGGATCCGGGCAAAGACGTTCGGTTCTCGTAGCGGCAGCTCGATCCGCCGCGCGTTGCTATTTCATTCGGCGGCGGTAATCATCCGCCACGGCTGATGCGACTCGCTTATCTTTACTCACGCTACCCCGTTCTCTCGCAGACCTTCTGCGATACGGAGATGCTCGAGCTCGAGCGGCGCGGCTTTCCGCTGATCATCGGCGCGGTGCATTCGCCGCTCACGAGCATCCGACACGGGCATACGCGGCAGCTGCGAGCGCCCGTCCATTACGCACCGCCCCAGCCGATTTTGCGCGTTTGGGAAGAGCAGGCGAAACACAACGGCACCTGGCCCGCGGCGCTCGTGGACGAGCATGACCGCAAATACGGGCCGTCGGTCAAGGCGTCCACGCGGGCCCGGAACGCCCTGTATTTTGCGGATCTCTTCGCTCACCACGGCATCGATCGCTTCCATGTTCACTTCGCGAATCGCGCCGCGCACACCGCGATTTTCGTAAAGGCGATTTCGGGCATCCCGTTCAGCGTGACGGCGCACGGCCAGGACTTCATGGCCGATCTCGGGAACGATGCGTTACTGCGGGAAATTTGTTCGGCGGCGGAGTTAATCGCCGTGGAGACCGATTACAGCCGCGGCCTGCTCGCGAAACAGTGTCCGGAATCGGCGAGCAAAATCTTCCGCGTTTATAATGGGATGGAGCTGGCGAATTTTCCTGCGCCGGTCGCCGGCGCGGTCGCTGCGAAGCCCTTGCGAATGCTGAGCATCGGTCGGCTCGTTCCGTTCAAAGGGTTCGCCTATTTGATCGATGCGTGTGCGGAGCTTAAAGCGCGCGGCCTCGCGTTCGAATGCGAAATCGCCGGGGACGGCCCCCTCCGCGGGACATTGGAGACGCAGATCGCGGACCGTGGTCTCACTGATTTGGTGAAACTGACCGGCGCGCTGTCGCAGGAAGAAGTTCGAGCCCGTCTCCGGGCAAGCGACGTCTTTGTCCTCGCGTCGATCGTCGATGACGCGGGGACCAGCGACGTGTTTCCGACGGTAATTCTAGAGGCGATGGCCTCGGCGAAACCAGTCATCTCCACCGCCGTCGCCGGAATTCCCGAGTCGGTCGTCGATGGTCAGACCGGATTCCTGGCTCCGCCGCGGGATAGTGGTTCGTTCGCCGCGGCGATCGAGAAACTTGCCCGTGTCCCGGCCGACCGGATCGAGTTCGGCGCGGCCGGCCGCCGTCGCATCGAAGAATGCTTTCAAATCGCGACGACCGTCGAGCCGTTGCTCGACCGATTGCAAAAAATCCCGTCGGCGGCTCGCTCTCGTCCGATTGCGGGGACGGAACCCGGCGTCGCATATCTTCTCGACCGCTGGCCGGATCCTCGCGCACCGGAGATGGAGGCAGAGCTCGCTATCCTCGCCAATCTGCGAGTGCCGGTGACGGTTTTCGTTTCCGAATACAATGCGAGCGTTCGACTCACGCCAGCCCTGAAAAAACTCGCGACAAAGTTCGCCTTTTTGCCGGACGAATTGGTGATCGAAGCCGAGTGGCAGACGAACCGCACCGCCGCGCGAAAGCTCGAGGACGACCGCGCGAACGCGACGCATCGTGCACCGGCCGCGTCGTTCCTCCGCGCGGCGCGCTACGCCGTTGTTTTGCGTCGACTGCTGGCTGATCACGGTGTCACCCACGTACACGCTACGTCATCCGACGCCTTGCTGTGCGCGACGTATCTTCACGCGATGACCGGCGTGACGATTAGCGCAACGATTGAATCTCATCCCCTGCTCCCGCGGGAGTTGATCGAAGAAGCGCTCGCCCGCTGTGTGGGCGGTCGGATCCCGCACCAAAAATACCTCACCCCGCGAGGCCGCCCGTTTTTTCTCGACCCGCTCCGGTCGAGCGCGTTTTCGACGAAGCTCCGGCAGTTAATGGGGATCGATTTGACCGGGCGCAGCCCCATGTGGCAGGAATGGGCCAACCTTCTGCTGGGATGGAGCAGTTCCGCGCCCGCAAACCGAAATGAATAAGAAAGCTATCCTCCTCGCCGGCGGCGCGGGAACCCGCCTCTATCCGCTGACGAAGATCGTCTGCAAGCAACTGCTGCCGGTCTACGACAAGCCGATGATCTGTTACCCGCTGGCCACGCTCATGCTCGGCGGTCTGCGCGAGATCCTGATCATCTCGACGCCGAAAGATCTGCCGATGTTGGAGGATTTCCTGGGGGACGGCTCGCAGCTTGGCATTCGGCTCGAGTACGCAGCGCAACCGAAACCGGAGGGGATCGCACAAGCGTTCCTGATCGGCGCGGATTTCCTCGCCGGGTCCGGCGCGTCGCTGATTCTTGGCGACAACATTTTCTACGGAAAACTCGACTTCTATCGGGAAGCGCTCGCGATCGAAAGCGGCGCCTGCATTTTTGGTTATCAGGTCCGAGACCCCGAGCGCTACGGCGTCGTCGAATTTGGGCCGGACGGGCGCGCGATCAGTCTCGAAGAAAAACCGAAGGTGCCGAAAAGCCATTTCGCGGTGCCGGGACTTTACGTGTACGACGAGCGCGTGGTGGAAATTTGTCGCGAGCTGCAGCCGTCAGCGCGGGGTGAATTGGAAATCACGGACCTCAATTCCGTCTACCTCGCACGGCACGAACTTCATGTGCGGTTACTGAGCCGCGGGATGGCGTGGCTCGACACAGGAACGCAGACGAGTTTACTCGAAGCGAGCAGCTACATCGCGACGATCGAGCATCGCCAGGGCTTGAAGATTGCGTGCTTGGAAGAGGTCGCATTCCGGTCCGGGTTCATCGATGAGAAAGCCTTGACCGGACTGCTCGACCGGCTGCCAAAAGGTGAATATCGCGAATATGTGCGGCTCGTCGCGGAGGAAGGTCCACACTCCGATACCGGGGCATGGTAGCGATTTCTCAGACTTGAGTTAAGCGTCGGTCAAATTTGACCGATTCGCGGAAGTTTCTCGTCGGTGCGAATCTCCGGCTGCGAGAGCGTTATGGTAATTATAGTCCGAGGGGCACGCGCTCTGCTCTCCTGTGCGCCGGCTATGATTCTCTCGAAACGGCGCGGGCGAGCTGGATTCACTTTGCTCGAATCCCTGGTCGCCGCGGCGTTGATGGCGCTGTTCCTTGGCACGTTGTTCGCCCTGAACACGTCATCGATGCAGACGATCCGAATGGCGCGCGAATCCGCCGGCGCCAGCCAATTACTCCAGCAGCGCGTCGAATCACTTCGCATCGCAAACTGGCATCAGGTGACGGACGCCGACTGGCTCAAAACAAATCTGCTCAACACGGCCACGCCCGGCGCCGGCATTTTGCATGCGACGACGGAAACGGTAACGCTAATCCCATACGATAGCGCGGCGACTGGCAACACGCAGCTGGTCCGGACAAATGGCGTCGCAAGCATCGTCAACCGCAACGCGACCTTGCTGGCCGAGAACGCGGTAAAAGTGATCTGGACCGTCGCTTACAACGGCGCGCCAAATAACCGCGTCTATGCGCGTCAAGTCGTAGCGGTTCTAGCAAAGGGAGGCGTCGCGAAGTGAAAGCCGCTCCTCACCGCATCGTCCGCGCGACCGATCATTCGTCGGCCTTCGCGGTGTCGGAGTTGATGATTGCGCTCGCCCTTTTCGCAACGGTCAGCGCGGGGCTTTTCATGGGTTTCATTTCGCTCGAACGAAGTTTCGCGGCGACCACTGACTTCGCGATTAACCACGCCGATCAAATGAGAATTTCTGATTATCTGGCCCTCGACCTTCGGCGGGCCTTGTCCGTCGCGGCGGGCACGAACGACACCTTCATCGACATCCCCGCGTACTACGACACGACCGGCGCGGTCCGCGACCCGACGCTCGATGGACAAGGCGGGGTGAACTACGGGCCGCCCGGCGCCTCCGTGCGCATTCACTATTATCTCTCGGGCGGCTCGATCTTCCGCCAGGCGGGCACAGATCCGGCGGCGGAGCTCGCGTCCAACGTCGAGGACTTCACCTTTAACGTCACGGATTCCGGCAAGGTGGTCGCGACCAAAATCACCTTCAACCCGATCTTCCGATCGACTGGTGCGTCCGCTGCCGCGACAGCTGCGACGGCGTTTTACAACACCACGCTCCTGCGGAACAGCCGTCGCGACATGGTGAGCACGGTATACTAAATGAGACATCCAAGGAACGAAGGCGGCAGTGTGGTGGTGTGGACGATGATCATCGTCGCGATCCTGTCACTGCTCGGCGCCGAGGTTCTGCATGTGGTGTCGGCCAAATATCAGAATGCGCTGCAGACCGCGAGCTGGCAGGAGGCGCTCCTGGGAGCGGAATCGGGGATCGATCTAGCGATTGTTGAACTCCGCAAGTCGCTCTACCCGTCGCCGAATAATTCGTGGGACACGACGACCGGCTGGACCAATGCCTCGACGAACGGAGTCGTCACGCATAGCAAAAATACGGCAACGGCCGCGGTGCCGATGACCATCACCGTCAATGTCGATGCGCCAGCGACCCTCATCGATCCGAAAAACGGGTGGCAATATTATCGCATCCGGACGGCCGGCTCCATGCCGGTCAACGGCCCGCCGCGAGCCGGCGACAACAAACAAGACACCCGTCTGCGCAAGCTGAACTTGCTCGTGGACCGGTTCGCGAACGGGGCCGCGTTGAGCGCGCCGAAAGCCACCCGCCGCGCCGAAGCGATCGTGCGCCCGGTGTCCGCTTTCGATCAGGCGATCATGTCGGTCGGAACGCTGAATCTGACAGACAATAATATCATCATTGATAGCTATGATTCACGGGACATCGCAAAATCGACCCCCTCGGCCAACGGTCCGGATGGCATTGCGGGCACGGCCGATGATGGGACAGGACCCGGGCTCTACGACGTGGCAAAACGCCAGCAGAACGGCGACATCGCGACGGACGGTCAGATTCTGAATGCGGGTAACGCCTTCGTTTACGGTGATGTCTCGACCAACTCGGGGACAGCCACAGGCGTGAACAATGTAACGGGACAGCAACGGACTGACTTCTATCAGGACCCGATTCCGATCGCAGCGCCGAGCTGGCCTTCGGTCAATCCAACGCCTATGATCGTGAGCGGAAACGCCACGCTCACAGCGAGCGCGGTCCCCGATTCCCCAGCCTCGCGCTACGTGCTCAGCTCCGTCACTCTCGCTGGCAATCAGGTGCTGACACTTTCCGGAAATCCGAACGGCACGCCTACCTACGTTAATATTTACGTCACCGGTGCCGTGCAAGCGACGGGTAACGCCCAGATCGTCCTCGGGCCGGGCGTGAAAGCGAAAATGTATTTCGGCGGCAATGTGAGCATCGCGGGAAACGGCGTCGTGAATACGAACAACCAGCCGGGCGATCTGCTTCTCTACGGGATCGATCCGCCGAGCGGGACCTCGAGGAGCTTTCAGCTCGGCGGCAACAGTCTGCTCAGCGCCGCGGTTTACGCTCCCGGTTACGACGTCCAGATCAATAACGGCGGGACTCGCGGCAGCGTCTTTGGTTCGTTTGTCGGCAAGACTGTAACGATGAATGGCGTCACGGACCTGCACTACGATGAAGCGCTCGGCTCCGGCGGCATCATCAACAATTACAAGATCGTCAGTTGGTTCGAAGACACTCGTTAGGCCGCCGGCGGCCTTATCTCGGCTGCTCGCGCAGGAGATGATTCGTGTCGGCAAGCAGCTTCGTCACCGCGTCCGCCGCCGTCGCATCGTAATAACCGCGAATCGCGCCGCGACGATCAACCAGCGCGACACGCGTGCTGTGGACCGGCTGTCCAGCCTCGTCCGATCCATCAGACACGCCGAGCTTGAACGCATCACGAATGAGCGCATAAATCGCCGGACGCGGACCGGTCAGAAAATTCCATCGCTTCGGGTCCGCGTGCAGGGTTTCCGCATACCCGTGCAGGACCTGCGGCGTGTCCTTCACCGGATCAACGCTGAATGAAACGAGCTGCACCCCGGTATTTTGCAACGGCTTCTCCAGCTCACCCATGCGCGTACTGATCATCGGGCAGGGCCCGGGGCAGGTGGTGTAAATGAAATCCGCGATCCAGATTTTTCCGCGCAAATCGGCGGAGCCAAAAGCGCGGTTGTCCTGATTCGTGAACGAGAAATCGGGGACGACGCCGTAGGAAGCGACCGTGCGCGACGCCAGATGTTGCACCTGCACCTGCCGCAACCAGAACAACATCGCGGCCGTGACGAGCGGGATTAGGATGAGCGTCGCGTTCCAGGCGATCGAGGTTTTCGACGCCGTTCGTCTAGGCGGCGCGGTGACGGTTTCGATCATTTCGTGAGGACGAGAATCGCGAGCAAGAGCGGCAGGTAGACAATGGATCCGAAAAACAAATGACGCGCCTCTGGCACGCGACGGTGGCGGGCAAATCGAAACGCGAGGAGTGCGAAACAGACGCTCAAGACGGCTTCGGCGACGAGAAATTTTCGTGAGGTGAGCCCGAGCGCGGCGGGAAGACACGCGGCGAAAATCAACAGGATGGCGAAGAGCACGCTCTGCCGTCCGCTGCGCGCTCCATCGACATCGCTGTTCGAGAGCATGCGAAATCCGGCGCGCGCATAGTCGTCCCGATACATCCACGCGATCGCGAAGAAGTGCGGCATCTGCCAGCAGAATAAAATCGCGAACAAGCTCCAGGCGGGCCACTCGACGCTCCCCCGCGCCGCCGCCCAGCCCACCATCGGCGGCAGCGCGCCGGGGATCGCACCGACGAGAGTGTTCGCCGTGCTGATTCGTTTCAATGGCGTGTAGGCGAGGATGTAGACGACGATCGTGGCCGCAGCGAGCGCGGCGCTGAGGAGGTTCGCGGCGAAGGCGAGATAACAGACGCCGGCGATCGCAAGCGCGCCGCCAATCCTCAATGCGTCGCGCGGAAGCATGCGGCCGCCGGGAATTGGCCGCTGCTTCGTGCGGTGCATCAGCGCGTCGAAAGCTCGTTCCCACCATTGGTTCAATGCGGCTGCCCCGGCGGCGGCGAGCGCCGTGCCGAAGACCGCGTGGAACAATCCCGCTCCATCGATCGGTCCGCGTGCCCCAAGATAATATCCTACCGCGGTCGTGACGAGGACCAGGAGCGTGAGCCGCGCTTTCACGAGTTCAGCAAAATCGGACACCGGCCGGCTGCGCTCGGGCGACTTCACTGCGCTCTCGTTAGGGACGAGTTCGTCGTCGATCGTAGCGCTTTTCAGAGAACCTCCACAGTTCGCCGAACGACAGCGTGATTTTTGGCGGCCGATTCCAGTCCGCGATTAAGGCCGGCCTTCCAGCAGAGCGCGGCGATGCTCACACCGAGCGCGAAGAGTGTCGCGCCGACTGCGACGTGGGCCGTGGCAATGTCAGCCGCTTTGTTGCTCCAGATCGTCCACGCGCCCAGGGTCACCTGACAGATGAGAAAAAACAGCCAGGCGCTCGAGAGTCCGCGAAGCGCTGTTATTTCGACAGCCCGGCTTCGGACGCGAAACCAAAAGGCCGTCACGAGCGCCGCGATAATAAGCGCGACGATGCGATGCGTCATCTGAAGCCAGATATGAGATGCGCTCACATCGGACAGTGCCGCTGCATCACGCGCGCGATTGATTTTTTGCAGAGCCGGCGCGCTCGTGTCGGGAATCCAGCTGCAGTATGCGGTCGGAAAATCGAGAATCGAGAGGTCGCGGTGTTGATGTCGCATCGTCGCTCCGAGCGCGAGCTGCGCGTAGATTGTCGCCGTCGTCACCAATGCCAGCGTGAGCAAGCCGGATGTCGCGCGCTCCGCCGCGAATTCCGTCCAGCGTGGCGAAGTGACGAACGCGAGAAAAACGAGCAGGCCAAGAAACGCCTGTGCGAGCAGCGCGTGGAAAACGCCGATCTCATCTTTCAACATCGTGACCCGCAACCCGCCCAACACCCCTTGCAACAAGACCGCGCCGAGGGCCGCGATCCCGAGTTTTCGCACCCACGCACGCGGGTCAGCACGCCAGATCCAGACGGTCAGGACAATCGTGAGAAACCCGACGGTCGAGGCAATGAGCCGGTGGGTGTGTTCGAAAAGAACACCGCCGACCCAGCGCGACACCGGGAACATGAACATGTTGTAGCCGAACGTCGTCGGCCAATCCGGCACCGCCAATCCGGCGCCTTTGCTCGTCACCATTCCGCCGCTGCAGATCAGCAAAAGGGTCGCGCCCGCCATGAACCAGAGATAGCAGTGAAGCCATCGGTTCGGTTCCGCGGAACGCGTGCGCATGTCGATGGACGCCGCTGGTCGCAGCCGGCCGACGTTACCCCGCCGGTGGCGACGGCTGCTGCTTCGGGTCGGTGTGCGGCGGCTGATTATTCGGTGCTGCTTGTGGAGGGGTCGCCTCTGGCCCGGGTGCTCCGAAAGGGTTCGCCGTTTTCGGCGCACCGGGCGGCGCGATCGTGCCGGGCGTTGGGCCACTGAGCGGTTCGCCCGGCGGCCGCGCCGAAGGTGGTGACGCGCTCTGCGTGCCCGAGAGTTCCGCGCGTTCTTTCAGCCACGCCTGATATTCTTCCGGATTGTCGACCACGAGCGTGCCCTTCATCCCGTAATGGCCGAGGCCGCAGAGCTGACCGCAAATCACTTCGTAGGTGCCGGTCTTGATTGGCGTGAACCACATCGGAATGAGCTGCCCCGGAATCGCGTCCTGCGCCATGCGCATGTTCGGCAAGGCGAAATTGTGGATCACGTCCTTCGATGAAAGCTCGATGATCACCGGGCGGTTGACCGGCACGTGCAGCTCACCAAGAACCACGATGTCGTCTTTCGAAGCGGGATCGTTCGGATCGAGCCCGACAGAATTCGAATTCGAAACCAGATCGGCATTGCGCCGGCCGTACTGGCCGTCTGGTCCCGGCATGTGGAAGTTCCAGTTAAACTGCTGACCGATCGCGTGGACGACGACCGCGTCTTTGCTCTCGGGAAATTGGTTGACCCGTTTGGCCCAGAGCGGAATCGCGAAGCCGACCAGCAATACCGCTTCGATCAGAACGACCGCGAATTCGAGGTGAGTCGAAATTCCGCTCTTCACTCCTTCGTGATTCGCCACGGGATGACGGCTGCGCCGAAACCGGATCAGCACATACACGAAAAAGGCGGACCATCCCACGAACAGCGCCGCCATAAACCAGTGCGAAAACTCGATGATGTGATCGATCTGGAAACCGTGCTCGGAAGCATTCGGCGGCTGCCCGAGAAATTCGTTGATCAGGGCGAGGCTATTCATACTGCTCCAAATCTTCTTCGGTCAGTTCCTGATGCGGCTCGAGGGGCGTAGTCGAGTGGCGCCAGATCTGAAAGCTGAACGCGCCGACGCCGCCGAGGACCGACATGATCGCGCCGAGCATGACCCAGATCGCGACCGCCATGTGCTCGGTCGTCTTTGCATCCTTCGCGCCGAAACAGACCGCGCACGCCATCGCCTGACCGACTTGCGAGGCGAAGAACAACGAAGCCAGAACGAAGATTCTTCTCTTCATGTGATAATCCGAAGCCGTTTCATTTTTCGATAAAACCAGACGCCGTAGATCACGAGCGCCGCCGCGGCCGCGAAGGAGCAGATCGCGCCGGTAAGATAGATCGGTGCGCCCTCCACGAGGTCGACCCAGATGCACCACGCGCCGACACCGAGGGCGAGCAGCGTGGAGAAAACGATGAAAACAATGTGGAACGCTTTGAGCGACATTTAGTGACGAGTGATCGGATCGTACCACGCGAGATAAGTGAGCCAGAAGAGGCCGAAGACGAAAAAGCCGGTGAAAATCAGGATGCGGTAAATCATCTTCTTCTCCGCGGAAAGGTGCATGAAGATCGCGGCCACCAAGCCGGCCTTGAAGGTGGCGACCGCCATCGCGACGGCGACGTTCGCCTTTTGCGTCCCGAAATTCACATACGAGAGAAAGACGGTGATGATCGTGAACGCGAGCAGCGTCGCGCCGACCATCAGGTACTTGCGGACGTGATGGCTGACGTCATGTGCGTACTCTTCCGTCTCGTGCGGCTTCACGT
>JALYZW010000181.1 GCA_030945725.1 Verrucomicrobiota bacterium
GTCATGCATCGGGCTCTCTCGACTTCGCTCGGGATGACGATGTATGAAGCGCATCGCTTCCCCATTAAATTGTAACTGCGCCGATCTAGCTTCGCCGGTTTCCGGCCAGCACGAGAACAATTCCGCCGACCAGGCAAAGTCCGCCCAGGATCGGCGGGAATGGGACCGAATGCTGCTTGTCCGCGCTCACCTGGAGCGGACCGGCATCGATGACTTTCTCGCGTTTCGTGTAGCTAAAGCCACCGTAGGCGAGCGCCACGATCCCGATGAGGATCAAAACGATCCCGATAATCCCGGCCGGCTTCATGAATCGAGGACCGCCGGGGTCACAGGGTTCGCCGACCTTGCAGCAGATTGATGATCAGGATGACTACCGCGATGACGAGCAGGATGTGAATGAATCCACCCATCGTGTAAGAACTGACGAGGCCGACGAGCCAGAGCACGAGCAAGATAACGAAGATAGTCCAGAGCATAGTTTCCTTTGGTTGAGGGTTTCCTTTCCTTCGTGCGCGACAGGCTGAGCGCGCTTATGCGATTTTTTCTGATTGGCCAGACTTTCGGGACGGAGCATCGGTTGCTATAAATTTGAACAAATTGCTGGCCGTCGGTCCCCAAAAAGCTTACAACACTCGCCCTGACCCACCCCCTTCTATGCGCTTGAAAAGTTTTTACCTCCTCGCCGCCACCGTTTTACTGAGCGGTTGCGCCAACGAAGGCGTCGTGATCGAGAAACGCGCGGTCGATTCACCGTTCACTTATTCGCTCGGGATGGACGCCTCGTTCAAACTCATCCTGCGCGACCAACAGGGGAATGTGCGCTCGCAGCTCGTGACGCCGGACGTCTTCAACCGCTACGAAGTCGGCGATTATTTTAACGATCAGCAGGCCGGCCCCACCACCCACACTGAGACGACCACGACCGACACGAGCAAGGAAGTGCAGCCTGTGGTCCATCCACGCACGACTCATCACCATCCTCGGCACCGGACCGCGCATCGAAAAAAGAAGCATCACCTGCGCGCAACGGTGAAGCACCGAAAAGCGACCCCGGCGTCGAGCGACGTTACTTTGCGTTCGCCAACTCCGAGCCCGCAAGGACTGGACGTCACGCCGTAATCGAGTCGCGCTCACCGCTCTCAAGCACGGCGCGGACATTTCCGCCGGACTTTTCGAGACGAATCGCCGCCTCGTCGTAAGTGCACCCCGCCACCTCGGCGATGATCCTTGCCGCGCGATCGCGCAGCTTGGCATTCGAGGCTACGAGATCAATCATCAGATTTCCGCGGACCTTTCCGAGCGCCACCATCGCGCCGGTGCTGAGAATGTTCAGCGCAACCTTGGTCGCCGTCCCCGCTTTCAAGCGCGTCGAGCCCGTCACGATCTCCGCGCCCGTCGGCAGATCGATTTCAACATCCCACGTGACTGCGCCGCGTATGCGCGCCGGATTGCACGTCAGGAGAATCGTCGTCCCGCCGATGGCCCGCGCCCGCGCCAGAGCGCCAAGCACAAACGGCGTGCGCCCGCTCGCCGCGATGCCGCAGACCACGTCGCTTGAGCGGATCACGCGCTCGTCGACCGCCAGCGCACCTCCGGCCGCTTCGTCTTCAGCACCTTCAACGCTCCGATAAAGCGCAGTCACCCCTCCAGCCATAATTCCTTGCACCAACTCCGGCGGCGCGCCGAAGGTCGGCGGGATCTCGCTCGCATCGAGCATCCCGAGCCGCCCGCTCGTGCCCGCGCCGACGTAAAAAAGCCGGCCGCCCGCGCGCAATGCGGTTGCGATCCGATCCGTCGCATCCGTGAGCGACGAGATGCAAGCGCGCAATGCATCCTGCACAAACCGCTCCTCCTCGACGAAAAGCTCGACCAATTCGCGCGTGCTGATTCGATCGAGGAATTCCGAGCGCGGATTCCGCTGCTCGGTCGTTGCACTCGCGATTTCGTTTTCGCCTGCGACTGCTTGCGAAGCGGTCACTACGAGCGGCGTCGCGCGCGATTCGAGGGCGAGGAGCGCAGCGCCATATTCCGGCGGCTTCGCGCTCACTTCTGCGCTGGCGTTCGGTAAGAGGCGGGCAAGTTCTCGCTCGAAAGCGGAAACGTAAACCGCGCAACACTGAAAAAGGCCGCCTATCATCGCGACCGCCGGAGCGTCAAAACCAAGGCGCCCCGCCACCGCCGCCGTGTACTCCGCGAGCATTCGGGCGCCGCGATCAAGAATTTCACGGACGGCCGCGTCGCCGCGTTCCGTCGCCCGGAATACGACCGGCGCGAGCGTCGCGATCTGCATCTTGTCCGCCGTCTGAGCCCAGCGTACGAGTTCGTCGAAATTGTTCAGGGCCAGCGCGCGCAACAGATCCGCCGAGAAATCTGCGGCACCGCGCGTGAGGTCGTACTCGCGAAGCGCGGTGCGCAGCGCCTGCAGCGAAAGATAATATCCGCCGCCGGCGTCACCGAGAATGTGCCCCCACCCGCCCGCCTTTTCGATTTGCTCGCCGCGGCGGCCAGTCACGGACGAGCCGGTGCCCGCGTTTACGACAATTCCGTCGCGGCTCCCCAGCGCAGCGGCCATCCCCGATTCGCGATCGCCGCCGGCGATGATTTTCGCTCGCGGCCAGATTTCGGAGCACAACGCCGCCAGGTTTTCGCGATCGCTAGATGTGACGCAGCCGGCCAGAAAGATCCCCACCCTCGCGGGGTCGCGTGGCAGCTCGCCGAACATTGTGCGGAGCCGATCTGGGGGCGTCAGTCGAAGATTGGCCGATGGCAGTCTGCCCTGATCGACAACCCTCGTATGGCCCTCTTCGGCTTCGAGCAGCACCCACATTGTTTTTGTTCCGCCGCCTTCGACGCCTAGAATCCGTTCCACTTCGTCAACTATACGTCGCGCGTGATTTGAACGGCAATCGCAGCGCTGAACGAACACTTGCCCTGTAATTCTCCCAAAGCCACGATTCGACATGGCGATGAAAAAGAGCGACGCGAAAAAGCGCGCGGTCGAACTTCGCCGCGAGATCGAGGAACACAATCGCCGCTACTACGAGGAAGCGGCGCCGATCATCACCGATCGCGAATACGACGAGCTTTATCGCGACCTGGCCGATCTCGAAAAACTATATCCGGATCTCGCGGCGACCGATTCGCCGACGCAGCGCGTGGGCGGGGCACCCTTGAAGGCGTTCATGCAGATCACGCATCGGCTCCCGATGTTGAGCCTCGATAACACTTACTCTGAAACGGAGGTCGCGGAGTTTTGCCGGCGAATCGAGAAGCTGCTGCCAAACCAGCCCGTGCGGACCATGATCGAACCGAAGGTCGACGGTGTCGCGGTTTCGCTGCTCTACGAAAAGGGCGAACTCCGATACGCGGCGACGCGCGGCGACGGCACGGTCGGCGACGAAATCACACAAAACATCCGCACGATCCGCAGCGTGCCTGCGCGGTTGCGCGCTCCGGCCCCGGAGATTCTCGAAGTGCGCGGCGAGGCGTTCATGCACAAAGATGGTTTCGCGAAGCTGAATGCGGAGCGCGCGGAAGCGGGCCTGCCGGAATTCGCAAACCCACGAAATGCGACCGCAGGCTCGTTGAAGCAGCTCGATCCCGCGATCACGGCGCGGCGACCGCTCGGCGTTGTTTTCTACGGAACGGGCGCGATGGAAGGCGCGACGATCGAGAAACACTCAGAGCTTTTCGCGTTTCTAAAAAAACTCGGGCTGCCCTGCACCGAGCGCTGGTGGTCGGCGGAATCGCTCGACGAAATTCTTCGCGCGATTCACGAGCTCGACGCCGTGCGCCATGACTTCGCGTATCAAACGGACGGCGCCGTCGTGAAAGTCGACTCCTTCGCGCAGCGCGAGATTCTCGGGTTCACCGCCAGGTCGCCGCGTTGGGCGATCGCTTACAAATATGCCGCGGAACGCGTCGAAACGCGGTTGCTCGATATCCTGATCCAAGTCGGTCGCACCGGTGTTCTGACGCCGGTCGCGGCGCTCGAGCCGGTCACGGTCAGCGGCAGCCGCGTGGCGCGCGCGACGTTACACAACGAAGAGGAAATCGAGCGCAAAGACATCCGGATCGGCGACGTCGTCTTCGTCGAGAAAGCGGGCGAAGTCATCCCCGCGGTGGTCGGCGTGCGGGCGGATCTGCGGACGGGCGCCGAGCGGAAATTTAAGATGCCGGAGACCTGCCCGGAGTGCGGTAGCCAGGTGACGAAAGACGAGGGCCAGGTAGCTGTGCGCTGCGTCAACGCGCAATGCCCAGCCCAACTGCGCCGTCGCATCGAGCACTTCGCATCGCGCGGCGCGATGGACATCGAAGGCCTCGGCGAATCGCTCGTCGCGCAGCTCGTCGAACACAGCCAGCTCCACGACATCAGCGACATTTATCGGCTCGATCCGGCGCGTCTCGCCGAGCTGGAAAGGATGGGCGAAAAAAGCATCACGAAACTTCTGGAGGCGATCGAGCGCAGCAAATCGCGGCCGCTTTGGCGCCTGCTTTTCGGGCTGGGAATTCTGCATGTCGGGGTTGGTGCATCGCGGGCGCTGGCCGCGCATTTTCCGGAAATGGATGCAATCACGGCGAGCTCGGCGGAAGAACTGCAGCGGATCCCCGATGTTGGCGGAGTTGTCGGCGGCAGCATCCATGGCTTTTTCGCTGAGCCGCAGAATCGTGCCTTGATCGAGCGGTTGCGAACGGCCGGCGTGGAGCTGACGAGCGCCGACTACGGGCGACAGGTGAAAGACGCATCGAACGTCGCCAGCACGACTTGGGTCATCACGGGAACGCTCAGCCAGCCACGGGAAGAAATCGCGGAGATGGTAATCGCGCGCGGCGGAAAAGTAAGCGGTAGTGTGAGCAAAAAAACGAGCTATCTCCTGGCCGGCGAAGAAGCGGGCAGCAAACTGGAAAAGGCGAAGCAGCTCGGAATTCGCATCCTTTCCGAGGACGAATTCCGGCGCATGATCGACGGGTAATGAGCGCCGCGCGCGTGCCGCGATCGTCCCGTCATCCCGAGCCGCGGAGACGGCGAAGGACCTCGCCCATTCAGGCGGCGCGTTCGCGTTGTGGTGCGGGAGCAATCATCCGCGGACTTTCGTTGCTGTCGGTCCGAATCGCGGAAAATCGTGGTGCTTTTGTGGGGTCCATCGCCCCCATTTAGGCGGCGAGTTCGCGTTGTGGCACGGCAGCAATCATCCGGAGACTTCATTGCTCCCGGTCACCCTCGCGGAAAGTCGGTCGGGCTTATGTGCGGTCCCTCACCGTCTTCGCGGCTCGGGATGACGGACAGGGTGCCTTCGTCGTCCTAAAGAATAGCTCGAAAGAAACTCACCCGCCTTAAGGCGTGCGACGTGTTGAAGAATCCAGCCGCAGAGGGATTCCCTGATGCGGCGTTAGCGTCGCCGCCATCGGCGCATGGTGCGTTGCGGGATGGAAATCTGCGTTGATTTCGAACGTTAACTTTTCTTGTCCGCGCAGAACGGTGATCGGAACCGTGTCGCCAGCGGTGATGAAAAATGACGCATCGATCACGTCCTCCGGTTCGTGGATCGGCTTGTTGCCGACCTGAAGCAAAATGTCGCCCTCTTTGACCCCGGAACCGGTCGCCGGCGTGTTATCCATCACGTTTACCATTTGCGCGCGCGATCCTTCGATCTGTTTTTCCGCTTCGGTCACTTCGATCCCGATCCAGCCGTGACGTGCCTCGCCGAAGCGCACAAAATCATTCCGGATCTTTTCCGCGGCATCGATCGGCAATGCGTAACAAGAGGAGCCGTTATCGACGCTGCTGACCAGGATACCGACGACCTCGCCTTTGAAGTTCAGGAGCGGCGCGCCCGCTTCGCCACGCTGGGTGGGCAAATTAATCCGCAGATGCGTCGTTGAAAAATAGCGACCCAGGAATTTCCGATCGAACCCCGCGATCATGCCGAAGCTCGGAGTCTCGGGAAGATCG
>JALYZW010000208.1 GCA_030945725.1 Verrucomicrobiota bacterium
GCGATCGATGAGTTTCCGATTGCTACGTGGGAGTCGCTGCGAGCAAAAGTCCTGGCGGACAAGGGATCGCATTTATTGCGCTACGGCTCGAACCGCGGCGAACCCGAATTGCGCGAGGCGCTCGCGGCTTATCTCTGCGATTTCCGCGGCGCGCGCTGTCGCCCACACCAGATCATCATCACGGCGGGGACGCAGCAGGCGATGATGCTCACCGCGCTCGCGCTGGTGGAACCGGGCCAACCGATCTGGATCGAAGACCCGGGGTATCATCAGGCCCGGCGCGTGTTCTCGTTTATGGGCGCAACTGTCGTCCCGAGAAAAATCGATCGGCACGGCATGGTGGTGGCGAAGGCCGCGCGGAAAAATCCGCCGCGGCTAATTTTCGTCACGCCATCGCATCAATACCCGCTGGGAAGAACGATGAGCCTGGCGCGCCGCCATGAGTTACTGAGTTTCGCGGAGACGAAGAACGCCTACGTGCTCGAGGACGACTACGACTCCGAGTTCCGTTTCAACGAGCCGCCGCTGCCTTGCTTGCAGGGGCTCGACGAGAGCGGCCGGGTCATCTACGCCGGCACGATGAGTAAGATTCTCTTCCCTTCCCTGCGCCTCGGCTACCTCGTGGTGCCAGAACCGTTGCTGGATGCGGTCTTGAAAATCCGGACCGTCATGGACCAACATTCACCGTCGATCGACCAGGTGACTCTGGCGCGCTTCATCACGGAGGGATTTTTTCTCAGCTACGTCAAAAGGATGCGGAAACTGTACGCCGGACGCAGGGATTTCTTCGCGAAAGAATTCAACCGCTTACTCGGTGATCGCTTCACGCTCGACGTCCCCGAGGGCGGGCTGCACATGGTCGGGTGGCTCCGCGATCCGGCTGACTTCGATCGCGTGATTCGGCTGCGCGAGGAGACTTGGGCTCGCCCCTCGCCCCTCTCTTTCTTTTGCATCGAAGCGAAGCTACCGCCGGCGTTCGTCTTTGGATTCGCGGCGTGGTCCACCGCACAGATCAGGGAAAGCCTGGAACAGCTCGCGGTTGGTCTGAAGCGCAGAAAATAGGCGACCGGATTTTGGGTGAGTCCCGCGATGGGTCTGCTACTCTGCTCGCTTGATGCGCAGCAGGGGTCGTCCAGTTTCGAGCCCTGATCGGCGCCGCGTGCTCGAGCGCGGCGACTTGCTCCGTGGGCTCACGCTCGTTCTTCTCGTCATCGTCACCTACGCGCAGGTCTGGCACGCCGGATTTATCTGGGATGACGACGCGCACCTGACGAAAAACGTCTGCATCGTCGGGCCGGCCGGATTCAAAGAAATCTGGACCACTGCGGAGGCGACTTACTACCCGCTCGTCTTGTCGACCTTCTGGCTGCTGCACAAATGTTTCGCCTTAAATCCGCTGCCGTATCACCTCGCGAACGTGATCGCGCATGCGTTCGCGACGGTCTTGCTTTGGCAAGTGCTGCGGCTTCTGGGGGTCCGCGGCGCGTGGTTCGGCGCGGCGCTGTGGGGCTTGCATCCGGTGATGGTGCAGTCCGTGGCGTGGATCACGGAGCTGAAGAACACGCAGTCGGGCGTCTTCTATTTGCTGTGCATTTTCGCATTCGTGCGTAGCCGTGAGCCCTCGGCCGCCGCAAGGGAGCGTTGGTGGCTTGGAGCGGCGCTCCTGTTTTGTGCGATGGCGATCGCGAGCAAATCCTCCACCGTCATCCTGCCGGCGGTGCTCGCGCTTTGCCTTTGGTGGCAACAGAGACGACTCGGCTGGCGCGACTTGTTAGGCCTGTGGCCCTTTTTCGCGATGGCCGCGGCCGCGAGTGGCTGGACAATCTGGGAGCAAAAATATCATTCCGGCGCCATCGGAGCGGAATGGTCCCAAAGCGGGCCCGAACGGCTCGTCATCGCCAGCTCCGATCTATGGTTTTACCTGGGTAAACTGGCGTGGCCGCGCCCGTTAATCTTTATCTATCCGCGCTGGCAAATCGACGCTTCGCACATCGCTTCCTATGTCCCTGTCGCGATGGCGCTCGGCGCGGCGCTCTGGTGTTGGTGGCAACGTAATGGACGATGGCGTCCGATCGCTTTTGCGGCGGCCTATTTCGTGATCGCCTTGCTGCCCGTGCTCGGTTTCTTCGATGTCTTTTTCTTTCGCTACTCGTTCGTGAGCGATCACTTTCAATACCTGGCGAGCATGGGTCCGCTTGCGCTCGCGGCCTCCGGGCTCGCTGGTTGGTTCCATTCCGACGCGCGCCGCCGCGGGGCCGTCATCGCCGTTTGCACGGTTTGGTTGCTCGCGCTCGGCACTTTTAGTTGGCGCCAGAGCACGATGTATCGCGACGTCCCTTCGCTCTGGCAGACGACTCTCGCGCGAAACGGCGGAGCTTGGATAGCACATTACGAATTAGCACGCGCTGCTCGCGAACGGGGCGACACCGACGCGGCGATCATCGAATACGAGAAAGGCCTCGCGGTCTGGCCCGGATACGCCGCAGCGCATTACAATCTGGCCAGTGCTTACCTCGAAAAAGGTGATGCGCGAAACGCGATCGCGCATTACGAGACCGCGCTCCGCCTCGATCCGAACGACGCGGAGACGCATAACAATCTCGCGAACGTGCTTAAGCAGCAGGGTGAAAATGCCGTTGCGATTACGCACTACAAGGAGGCATTGAAATTGCGACCCGATTACGCTGCCGCCGAATACAATTTGGGCGATACCCTTCTCATCACGGGCGATAAGGACGAGGCGCTGCAACACTTTCGGCGGGCGATTGATTCAGCGGGCACAGATCCCGGGCTGCAGCTCGCGGTCGCGGACCGATTTCTGCAGCTCGGCCTCATCTCCGACGCTGTGGCGAACTACTCTGCGGCTCTCCAGAAGTGGCCAGACGACGTGCCCGGATTGACGAATCTTGCGTGGATTCTCGCGACCTCGTCAGACGGATCGATCCGCGACGGCGATCGCGCATTGCAGCTGGCGCAGCGTGCAGAAAAGATTTCCGGCGGGACTGAGCCGTTGGTGCTCCACGCGCTCGCTGCGGCCTTCGCCGAATCGGGCGATTTCGCACGCGCGATCGAAACGACAGAGCGCGCGACTGCGTTGGTCACGTCACAGAACGACTCGAATCTAGCCGCTGCACTTCGCGCCGAAACTGAGCTCTATCGACACGGTCGCCCTGCCCGATCGAAATAAGGGTGACGGACACTTCGATGATCATCTTCCACGATCCGCGCGCCGCCGAATATTCGCGAGCGGGACATCCCGATGCTGCATCGCGCATCACACGCACAGGCGAACTGCTGCGTGAACGCCATCCGGGCTGGTTGTGGAAGCTGCCGGAAATCGCAGATGGTGAAACGCTCTTACGCGCGCATTCCGCCGCTCACCTCGCGCGAGTTGCAGAACCAGAAGGCGACTTCGATGCCGATTGTCCGGCCTACGGCGGCATTTACGAACATGCCGCGCGTGCCAGCGGCGCAGCGGTAGCGGCCGCGCGCGGTGCGTTGCACGGCGAAGCTGCGTTTACCCTGATGCGACCGCCCGGTCATCATGCGACCCGCGACCGCGCGATGGGATTCTGCTATTTCAACCACATGGCGGTCGCGGCGTTGGACGCGTTACGGAACGGCGCGGAGCGTGTCGCGATCTGGGATTTCGATGCACATCACGGGAACGGCACCGAAGCAATCATCGCGTCAAACGTGGGTATTCTTTTCGCGTCCGTGCATCAGTTTCCAGCCTATCCCGGCACCGGCGCACGCAGCTTCGGCAACGTGATCAACATTCCTCTCGCTCCGGGTACACCACGAGAGCAGCACATGAGCGCGCTGCGAGATTCACTCGCCCAACTCCTCTCGTTTGCGCCTGATCTTCTGCTCGTCTCCGCAGGATTCGACGGTTACCGGGGAGATCCCATCACAGACATGACGTTGGAACACGAAGACTTCGGCACGATCGGTAACTGGCTGCACGATGCCAACGTGCGCACCGCCGCAATCCTCGAAGGTGGATACAGCGGCGAGCTTCCCGAACTCATCGACCATTTCCTCACCGCATGGCGCGGCAACTAAGCGACGGCCCGAGCCGCGACGAAAAGTTGCTGGCAACGTTCGACTCGGCGGTCGATGATGGGCGACCGAACGGGCCGTAGCACAGCTTGGTAGTGCGCTTGAATGGGGTTCAAGAGGTCGCGGGTTCGAATCCCGCCGGCCCGACGGCGTTCGCCGCTTTAAGACCGGGACAGCGCGCCGCCCCGATTCGCGTGAGGTCGCTGGCAGCGCGATCGCGATCGCCCAGCGCGCCCCGCGGATGAGCGCCTTCGTGCGATCGCCCAGCGG
>JALYZW010000212.1 GCA_030945725.1 Verrucomicrobiota bacterium
CAGCTGGAATCGCAGCACCGCTTGCTCGAGGCGCAGCGGCTGAAAATGCGGACGGAATATGATCTCGAGATGCTGCAGGAGATGGGCTTCTGCAACGGGATCGAGAATTACTCCCGCCATCTTTCCGGTCGCGAGCCGGGCTCGAAGCCGTTCACGCTCCTCGACTTTTTCCCAAAGGATTACCTGCTCGTGATTGACGAATCACACGCCACCATCCCGCAGATCGGCGGCATGTATGAAGGGGATAAATCGCGCAAGACCGTGCTGGTCGAATACGGCTTCCGCCTCCCGAGCGCGCTCGACAATCGCCCGCTGAACTTCAAGGAATTCATGGCCTCGACGAACCAGCTTGCCTACGTCAGCGCCACGCCGGCCGAGTTCGAGATTAAAAACAGCGTCGTCGGCAACACCGGCTACGTCCCGCACAAACGCGATCGAATTGGCGAGGACGAACAGGTGCCGTTTCTCCTCCCGGGCGAAAGTGCGGCAGTCACGCGCGTGAAGCCGAACGGCAAAAGCGCGGCGGCGCTCGTCAGCCGAACGGACCAGCCGGTGTCGGACTTTGATGTCCACACGCCGGGCGCGCCGCTCGTGGTCGAGCAGATCATTCGCCCGACAGGATTGCTCGATCCGAAGGTGACACTTCGCGGCCTGAAACATCAGATCGACGACACGATCGAGCTTTGCCGCGGCCGAATCGAAAAGGGTGAGCGCGTGCTCGTGACCACGCTGACGAAACGGACGGCGGAGGACCTCTCGGATTATCTGCGCGATGTCGGTTTGAAGGTGCGCTACCTCCACAGCGACATCGATACGATCGAGCGCGTGGAGATTCTTCGCAGCCTGCGGGCCGGCGATTTCGACATTCTCGTCGGGATCAATCTTCTCCGCGAAGGTCTCGATCTGCCGGAAGTGTCGCTCGTCTGCATTCTCGACGCGGACAAGGAGGGTTTTCTCCGAAGCCAGACATCATTGATCCAGACCGCGGGCCGGGCTGCGCGTCACATCAACGGCGAGGTGGTGCTCTTCGCCGACACCGTCACGCAAAGCATGCAGGCGCTGATTTCGATTTCTGATTACCGGCGGACGAAGCAGCTGGAATACAACGAGAAACACGGCATCACTCCGCAAACCGTGCGGCGCGCGGTCCAGGAGAGTCTGCACACCATTTTGAAGGGCCGCGAAATCGCCGCCGCCGTGGTACAGGAAGCCGGCGGCGATTACAATCTGACGGAGTTGCTGCGCGAACTGGAGGACGAAATGCAAAGCGCCTCCGCCAATCTGGAATTCGAGCGGGCCGCGCTCTTGCGCGATCAGATCCTGGAAGTGAAGAACGGCACCGGCCTGAGCAAGATTGAACCGCGAGCGAAGCCGGTAAAATACTCACGGAACAATGGACGCCGCCGTTCGCGCGTCTGAGGCTTCAGCGAAACCGGAAGATCGCCGGCAGCGCGAAAACGACGAACGCAGTCCACGCGCTGTAGATGGGCAGGAACCACGCGATCGATCGCTGCGTCGCGGACGTGTCCTCCTGCCGACGCAGCGCGGATTTCGTGAAGGTCGCGACGATCATGCCGAGATTCGCGAGAATCAGAATGTTCGATACCAGCGTGACCGTGCGGTTCGGCGTAAAACCGTAGTGGCTGAGTCGCGCAACGATCGCGCTCAGCGCGACTAAATCGATAACGATCGCGACGCAGACGAGCGTCCAGATGGTCAGGTCGAAAAAGCGATTTGCGCGACGCTGACAGATGCAGAAGACGGCAATGCCGAGGACGGCAACGAGCATTATGTTAAAGACGAGCAGGAATTCCCGGTCGGCGTAGGGGCTGCGCCGTTGCACGGCCATCGCGCCGAGGTAAACCGCTAGCGTGACGAGCGCGAGGGGGCTGAAGATTCGCGCAAGCAGCGGCGCAATCGCGAGCCGGCCCGCGCGACTGATCGCGAGATGGGTCGCCACGATCGGCGCAGCGCAGGCGCCGAAAACGACAGGCCATTTAAAATACCAGTCGGCGATGTCGAGCTTGATCGCGGCGAAAAGCGCGATCGTGATGCCGGCGGTCAGCGTGCCGGCAATATTGATCAGCGCCCAGTTGATCAGCATTTCGCCGTTGAAGCGCAGGAAGCCGATCCGCGTGGCCGAATCGCGCCAGCGAGTATGAGCAAAGGCGAAGCCGCCAACGGTCCAGAGGAAGAGTGGAAGATGCAGGCAGGCGAGCGCCACCGAGTCACGCATCAGGTGCGGCGCCTGATCACTCGTTAGGCCGGGGTAAGCGTTGATCGTGATGGCCGCGAGGACGAAGACGCCGGCGATGAGCGCGACGTTGCGCCAGCTGGCCGCCTGCCGCGCGATGAAGTACGCGCAGATCGGACCGAGGACCGCGAAAGCGAGGTTCCGGGGGTAGAATTCTTCAGGCTTCAACGAAGGAAAAAACGCAGGCAATTTCGCAATCAAACCGGCGATCGCGCAGAGGAAAATCACGAGCGAAATGGTCCCTCGGCCATCGGTGTTTTCGTCGGATGCCGTGGAAATCTCCCGCGGAGCTAACCGGACTTGCCAGGCGCGGAGCAGAATGGATTGCCGGTCTGCGGCGACGGCATCGGACAGCGCCTTCGCGAATTCTGAAGGCTGCGCGCAGTATAGTTTCTCGAGCGCTTCAGGATCATCGCGGTGCGCGATGATTTGCCCGGTGAGCGAGGCGTCCACGACGGCGCGAGCGTATCAATTGCCGCGCGCGGAGCAATCTTGTAATCGAACGGTCGCGATGCGATGGACGGAGAGCAGCGCATGGCGAAAACGAAAACCGCAGTAGCAACCGGGAACGTCCACGCCGTGGTCGGATCGGACGAAAGCGAAGTGAAGCGGGTGGCCGCCGAATTGGCCGCCAAGCTGACGCCGGAAGGGGCTGGGGAGTTCGGCATCGAAGTGATCGATGCGTGCGCGGATAACGTCGATCAGGCCGTGGCCCGCGTGCGCGCCGCGATGGACGCGTTACAAACGCTGCCGTTTTTCGGCGGCGAAAAACTGGTCTGGATTAAAAACGCGAACTGCCTCGGAGATAATGTCATCGGCAAATCCGCGAGCGTGTTGTCCGCCCTCGAAGATCTGGGTGAGTTGCTCAACGCTGGTCTTGGGCCGGGCGTGACGCTCCTCATCAGTGCGACCGAGACGGACAAGCGCCGCTCGTTTTACAAGGCGTTATCAAAACGCGCCGACGTGCAGGTGATCGACCGGCTGGATGCGAGCCGAAGCGGCTGGGAGGAAGAAGCGACCGAGATTGTGCGCGGGCGGGGGGGGGCGCGCGGTTTGAGTTTTTCGGGAGAAGCGCTCGATCTCTTCGTGCTCTTAACCGGCGGCGACACGCGGCAAATCGAAAATGAACTGGAGAAGATCCAGCTTTACGTCGGCTCGGCAGGCGCGGTAACGGCGGAGGACGTGCGGACGCTGGTGCCGCTTTCCCGGGCCGGTGTGATCTTCGAGCTCGGAAATGCTTTGGCCGCCTGCGATCTCGGCCGTGCGCTTGCACTCGTTAGGCGTTTGCTCGACCAGGGGGAAAGCGCGATCGGGATTTTGCTGGTGGCGATTTTGCCGACGATCCGAAACCTGCTGCTCGCGAAAGATCTGATGGATCGGCATCGGCTGGCGCGACCTTCAGCGCCGTTTTCCTTTATCTCCGCGGTGAACCGGTTATCGGCGAGCGCGACCGAACATTTGCCGCGGAAGAAGGATGGCACCGTGAACAGTTACGCACTGGGGCTGGCGGCGATGCACGCCCATCGGTTCGACACCGCGAAGCTGATCGCCGGGCTGGACGCCTGTCTCGAAGCGAATCTGCAAATCGTGAGCAGCCAGCTCGATCACGAATTGGTGCTGACCGAGATCGTGGTCAAATTGCTGGCCTGCGGATGATGGCCGGCGCTCAGGGGGCGCCCTTCCACCTTCAGCAAATGCTAAAGGGCCGCGCCGTCGGCTTGCTTCCGCGCCATCGGCCCGATGTAGGGAATATCCCAGCGCACGCCCGTGAACGCTTTCACAACGGTGATGATGAACACGACCAGAAATGTGAGGTGGATCAACGCAGCCATCAGTGCCCAGAGCGTCACGAGTAAAATCCCCACGCCCGGCACCGCGCCAAAGATGGAAAAGATGATCTTCGAGACGATGTCGAAAATGATCCACGCGCCGCCGAAGATGATCGATTGCATCGCGTAGAACCGGACGAACCCATCGCGTTTTTCGATGATGTAGAAAATGATTCCGCCGATGAGCGGGATGCAGGCCAAGGCCGCGGCCACGTTTGAGGGCAGGCCGGTTGTGTTCGAAGTCGTCCCCGTCTCTGCGCCGGTGTGCGGTGTCGTGGGTGGGATCGGGTCCATCGGTTCAGCCATGGTTATGTAGTAAAAATCCGGCTCGCCCATGTCAAGATGAAGCGCTCGTTCGGGGGATTTTGCTTTCGCGACGGAGCGGCCGTCTTTAGCCTCCTCGGACGATGCGCGAGCCAGTCCGACGACCGCAGAATGGCTTTACCC
>JALYZW010000223.1 GCA_030945725.1 Verrucomicrobiota bacterium
ATCATGATCGCTTTGAGAATCTTCATTATAATATTTCGCCTCCTTTCGAAGCAGGTTGCTGTCGTGTTGTAGGCGCTAGTTAGGCACCTCGCAACGCTTTTTTGGTCAATTCGCGAGCGCTGTTCCGGAACGCCGCGCGCCGTATGGTGACGGAAGTATTACGCTCCACGAGATCGAACAACTCGATCACGTCCATGTTCCGCATCCGCACGCAACCGTGGCTCGCCGGCCGGCCGATTTCCGTCTCGTGATTCGTTCCGTGGATATAAATGAAACGCGTGTGACTGTTGGCATTTCGGTGCCCCAGCCCATCCAGCCACAGAATCCGCGAAACGATCAGATCGGCGTCTCGCGGGAATTTTTCGGCGCGCCGGACGGGCTTGCGGCTCTTGAAGACGGTGCCCAGCGGGACACCTGCGCCAATTTTTTCGGCAATCCTGAACTTCCCGACCGGCGTCTTCATGCTGCCTTCCGTGAACCCGAGGCCGAACCGCGAAGTGGAGACGCGAAACTCGCGTAGGACATGCGGCCCGCGGCGCACGCGCATCCGTTGATCCGCTACCGAGACTTCAATCGCGGTCTGCGCGCTTTTCTTCATTATCGACGAACGGTAAGGTGCGACCGCTCCGGTGAACAAAAACTATCACATCGCAATTGTCGGCGCGACCGGAGCGGTCGGGGTGGAATTGCTCCGCGTGATGGAGCGACGCAACTTTCCGGTGCGCCAGGTTCGGGCGCTTGCGTCGCCGCGCTCACTCGGCAAGACGGTCGAATTCCGGGGCGAAACGATCGCCATCGAAGCGCTAGAAGAAGCGTCCTCAACGGAATCGATCTCGCTTTTTTTAGTGCCGGCGCGGAGACCGCGCGCCGCTTCGCGCCGGCTGCGCAACGAGCCGGTGCGGTCGTGATCGATAACTCCTCCGCGTTCCGCATGGATCCAAAGGTGCCGCTCGTGATTCCGGAAATTAACGGCGATGACGCGCACGATCATCACGGCTTGCTCGCGAACCCGAACTGCACCACGGCCGTGACGCTGATGGCGCTTTATCCCTTGCACCGCGCGTTCGGAGTCCGGCGTATTTTTGCGGCCAGCTACCAGGCGGTTTCGGGCAGCGGGGCGCGCGCGATTTCGGAGCTGAAAGAGCAGGTGAAAGCAACAGCGACAGGCGGCCCGCTCCACGCAGAAGTCTACCCCCACCCGATCGCGTTCAACGTTCTCCCCCACGTCGATTCGTTCGCCGAAAACGGCTACACGAAAGAAGAAATGAAAATGCAGATGGAAGGCCGGCGCATCATGCATTTGCCGAATTTTCGCGCATCGGTCACCTGCGTGCGCGTGCCGGTGTACCGCGCGCATTCGGTGGCGGTTAGCGCGGAATTCGAGCGCCCGGTGTCGGTCGCTCGCGCGCGCGAAGTCCTTGCCGAGGCGCCGGGGCTCGAGTTGGTCGATGAGCCGCAAAACAATCGTTATCCAATGCCGCTGACGACCGCGGGGAAGGACAACTGCGAGGTGGGCCGGGTCCGGCTGGATTGCGCGTTCGAAAACGGCCTCGCGTTTTGGGTTTGCGGAGATCAGCTGTTAAAAGGCGCCGCCCTCAACGCGGTCCAGATCGCGGAATTGCTCTAGCGAAAACGCTGGCCGTCATCCCGAGCGAAGTCGAGGGACCCCGTGGCTAACGAATGATACGGCGACGGGATCCCTCGACTCCACTGCGTTCCACTCGGGATGACGGGCGGGCACCCGCTGATTCGCCTCGCTTTTCTTTTTACGGAGTGGGTGCAGGCGGGGCGCTTTCTGGTGCACCCTTTTTGTGTTTGTCGCCCTTGTCTGGACGGCCCGCCGGCGCGGCGGCCCCCTGATCGGGAGCTGGTTGCATTTTGTCGGCGCGCGGCTGGGCTTCGGGCCGACCGCCGGCAGGATGTTTGTCTCCGCGGTCGGGATGTCCGGCGGCGGGCGCAGCTGCGCCCTGCTCAGCAGCAGACCGCATTTTTCCGCCGTGCGGCCGGGCGTCTGGACCTGGCTGGCCTTCGACCGCCGGCGCTCCGGAAAGCGGCGGCGCGGCCGGTTCGGCGCGACCATGTTGTTTGTTGTGCTTGCCGCCAGGTTCGGCAGGCGGAGCTTCCGGCGCGGCGGGAGCCGGTGCGGTCGTCGGTTCGACTGCGCGGTCACGTTGCCCCTTGCGCTTCTTTGCGGGGGCGGCCGCTTGCGGCGCCGCGGGGGCGGCGGCATTTTGGCCCGGCGGAATTGAAGTGTCAGGCGGGGTCACCGGGCGAGGGGCCGGCGCAGCCTCCCCACGTTTACCTTTGTTTCGGCCGGCCTTTTGTTCAGGCGCCGCGGTTGCGGGATTGGTTGCGGCGGCATCCGATGGCGCGGCCGAAGGCCGAGCAAAGGGCGGCGCTTTTTCAGCTCGTTTGTCTTTTCCTTTGCCCCGGCCTTTCTCCGCCGGATCGCCTGCGTGCTTCGGCGACGCTACGGCGGCTGCGGGCGACGGGACGCCGCCGGGCGTCGCGGGCGCCGGACTCGTTAGGCCGGCCGCTGGGGCCGCGCTTTGACCACGCTTGTTTTTGCCTTTTCCATTTTCTTGCGCCGCGGTGGTCGCAGGCGAAGCGGCCACTGCAGCGTTCGCCGGGGCTGGTGCTGCCGCCGTGGTCGGGTTCGCCGCCGGCGCGGATGGAGGAACTGCTCCAGTGGATGCGGCCGGGATGCCGGCGGCACGTTCGCTCTTTGGCTTGATGTCGGGCGGCGGCACGTTCTTCGCATCCTCCGTTTTCATTTTCTGCTTCATTTGCGCGACCGTCTTTTCGTCCGAGCCGGTCCAGCCGTGTTCGAAATTCGGCTGCGTGATTTTCTCCTTCACCGTCTTCGGAGCGATGGGCGCGCTCGGTTTTTGCAACGTGAGGGGCGCGGCCACAATCAACCTGTCCCCCTGCACCCGGGTCAGCGTGCCGGATTGCGCTGCGACCGCGAAATCGGCGCTGTTATCGCGCTGCAGACTCAGGCGCTGAATCGGGCGCGTGGAATACGCGCTCAGCCGGTTGTAATCGGGCCCATAGTTGTAGACCGTGGAATTCGCATACGTGATGTTCGTCACATTGACCGTTTGGTTGACGTAGCCATAATTCTGCGACGGCTCGAAGATGCGCTCCCGCAGCAGCGGCTCGCCGATGTAACGCACGTCCACGAAGTTGTAAGAGAGCGGACCGATATCGTAGTCGAGATCGACGTGTCCGTTCACCGGCCGGCCTTCATAGACTACTTCCCCGCCCGATCGCGGCGGCAGCGGAGCCCAGCCGACATAATCCCCGCCGGTCCGCCAAGAAACCCAGGCCGGACCCCACTCCGTGCCCGGGATCCAAAACCACCCGCGATCGCGCAGCCGGGTCCAGCGACCGTAGTGATACGTCGCCCACCCGAAGTCTTCGTACGAAACCCAGGTCCAGCCGACGTCGGTGTAGGCCCAGTAACCATCCGAGTAGGGACGCCAATTGCGGTTGCTCACCGCCACATTCGGCTGCCAGCCGTAGCCGTAATCCCCCAGCTCAACCCAGCTGCCGTCGTTGCTGAGATTATTGTAGAAAAAATCGATCGACACGTCGGCCGCTTCCGCTTTCGGGATTGCGGGCACAAAAAGCGCGATTAACGCGAGGGCCAGAAGGATTCGTTTCATATGAAGAGTGGTTGGTAGAGATCAGACTTTTACGGCGGCACGGTTATTCATCACACTTACTTCGAAGTGAAGCGGAAGACTGGGTGCCCCACGCGGATCCCGCGGGTCTCGCCCGCGAGACTATTGCGGCCTAATCACCACGAACGAGCGCGTCCGGCCGCGGCAGACCGAGAGCACGACCGGCTGGCTCGGATCGATCGCTTCGATGTTTTTGTTGAACTCAGCCACCGACGTGACGGGACGCTGATTTACCTCTTCGATCACATCGCCTTTCCGCAGCTCCCCTCCGCCGTCACGCAGATCGGTCACCACCACGCCACGGACTCCGTTCGGAATCTCCAGGCGCTGCGCCAGTTCCGGCGTTAACTCTCCGACATGAATTGACGAAAGCAGCGTCGCGTCGTCGGATTCGTCATCCGGCTCCTGCGGGTCCTGCGGCTGCAATGTTCCCGGTGCGGGCTGCGTGCGCGGCCTGACCCCAGCGGTCAGATAATCCACCGGCTGTTCTTTGATTTCGGTCGACACCGTCATCGGCTTACCCGCGCGGACCACCTCGAGATCGACCTTCTTATTCAGCTCCACTTGCGAGACAAGGCTGCGCAATTGCGGCAAACTCCGCACATCGCGGCCGTTAAATTTCCGGATCAGATCTCCCTTCTGTAAATGTGCCTGTTCCGCCGGCGAGCCTGGCACCACGTCCCCGACGATCACGCCATCGGTCTGCTCATCGCCGCCCTGCTGCGGACTCAACGTCTGAATACCGAGATACCCGCGAATGATCCGGCCTTCCTTCAAAAGACTTTCCAGCGCGGTCTTCACCGTGTTCGATGGAATCGCAAAACCAAGTCCCTGCGAACCGCCGCTGCGTGAAATGATGGCCGTGTTAATTCCGATGATCTCTCCCCGTAGATTGATCAGCGGACCACCGCTATTGCCCGGATTGATCGCAGCGTTCGTCTGCAGATAATCGCCAAACCCGTCCACCCGATTCGGTCGGCCCTTCGAGCTGATAATGCCGTCCGTTACCGTTTCCTCGAACCCGAACGGATTGCCGATCGCGAGCACGAAATCGCCCGCCTGAACCGCATCAGAATCACCAAACTTCAACGGCTTCACGCCCGGATCATCGACCTTCAAGACCGCGAGATCGGCCACTCCGTCCGCTCCGACGAGGCGCGCCTTCTTCGTGGTCCCATCCGCCAATTGCACCTCGATCTCGTCCACCTGATCGACCACGTGATTGTTTGTGATGATGTGGCCTTCCGCTGAAACGATCACGCCCGAGCCTAACGAGTTCTGCACCATCGCCTCGTCGTTCGGATTGCGAAACTGACGCGGATTGCGGTTGAAAAACTCCGAGAGATCGCCCGCGTGTTGCCGGCGAATCGCGACCTTCTTCGAGGTCTTGATACTCACGACCGATGGGAGCACCGCGGCAACGAGCGCGCGCCGTTCGCGATTCATATTCTCCAGCGTATTGACGTCTTTCGCCTCTACCGTCGGCGACGAAGCCAGCGTGTATTTCTCGGGCGCCACGCGCGCGAGCAAATGGAGATTGCCCTGTTTGAGGCGTTGATCGTAGAGCAGCGAAATCCCCGCGCTCAAGAGCCCCACAAACAATAAAAATTTAAGTAGATTTTTCATCAGCTGACGTTCGAAAAAGTTCGTCCCTGTTGTTCGACAATCAATGGTCGGAAACGTTGATTCTCCGGCCACTCGAGGAGCGGATCACTTTCGAAGATCGCACTCGCCGCCACCCGCGCACGTTTCATTAATTCGACGTCTTTTCGCAAATCGCCCAGTTTCAGCTCCGGTAATCCACTTTGCGCCGTGCCTAACAAATCGCCCGGCCCGCGCAGCTCCCAATCCGCTTCCGCGACGGCAAAGCCGTCCCGTGTCTTTTCGAGCACCGCGAGCTTCGCGGCCGCTTCTGCCGTCCGCTCCGCGCTCATCAAGATGCAATACGACTTGTGCTCCCCGCGTCCGATCCGCCCGCGCAACTGATGCAGTTGCGCGAGACCAAACCTTTCCGCGTTCTCAATCAACATCACGGTCGCGTTTGCGACATCGACGCCCACTTCGATCACCGTCGTACTAATCAACGCGCTCGTCTCGCCGCGCCGAAACCGCTCCATGCTCGCCTGCTTTTCCTGCGCCGGAATCCGCCCATGCAACAACTCACATCGAAACGGCCGAAGCCGTTCGCACCAGGTCTCAAACTCCGCGGCGGCCGCTTTCGCATCGAGTTTGTCGCTCTCATCAATCAACGGGTAAATGATGTAGGCTTGTCGGCCTGCTTTGAGTTCGTCGCGCACGAAATTCAGCACGTCGCCGAGCTTTGATTCATCGCGAACGGCGGTCACGATCTTACCGCGATTGGTCGGCATCTCATCGATCACGGAAACATCGAGGTCGCCGTACGCGGTCATGGTCAGCGTGCGCGGAATCGGTGTCGCCGTCATGACCAGCACGTCCGGCGCGGGCTCGCGCGCGGTCAGTCGCGCCCGCTGCGACACTCCAAATTTATGCTGCTCATCGATCACGACCAGGCCCAGCCGTTCGAACTCCACGTTATCGTAAAGCAGCGCGTGGGTGCCGACGATGATGTCGGCGCTCTTCTCCTCTGCCAGGAGCGGCAAAAAACTGTCCTCCTGCCGATCGCTTGTTCGAAGAGAAATATTGAGGCCGAGCGGTTCAAGCCAGCCTTTCAGGACTGCATAATGTTGTTCCGCCAGAATTTGCGTCGGCGCCATTAACGCCGCCTGAAATCCTGCTTCGACTGCGAGCAGCATGGCGGCGATCGCGACGACGGTTTTCCCGGAGCCGACGTCGCCTTGCAACAACCGGTTCATCGTCTGTGGCGCGGCAAGATCGCGACGTACTTCTTCGATCACGCGCGTTTGCGCATCCGTGAGATCGAAGCGCAGAGAGCGAAGAAAACGCTCGAGCAGTTCGCCCGGTCCGCAGTGCGCGTTTCCGACGTGCGCGCGGCTCGCAAAACGCCGCGATGCAATCAACATCTGCATCTCGAAAAACTCGGTCGCCACCAGGTGCTCTCGAGCCCCCGCGAGCTCGTCCACGTCTTCTGGGAAATGAATGCCGTGCAGCGCGCGCAGTCGATCGCCGCCATCCAAACCGCGCGGCAGAAGCGTCGGAAGCGCTTCGTCGGAAAGCGACTCGAGCCCGTGAAAAATGAAACCGCGCAGCACGCGTTGCGACACTCCTTCGGTCGCAGGATAGACCGGCGTGATGCGCCGAAAGTGAATCGACATCTCGTCATCGTTTTCGATGACTTCGAACTCCGGGTGCTCCATGCAGAGACG
>JALYZW010000270.1 GCA_030945725.1 Verrucomicrobiota bacterium
GGACCCGAACGGGTCCTGGAGCGACGGCGGCACCTTCGGCAATACGCGCGGCCTGACGGTGCAAGGTCTGACCCGGGCGAAGGACTACTGGATGCGCGTCCGCGCGATCGGCCCCGATGGTCCCGGCGCCTGGAGCGATCCGGCGACGATCCTGGTCAGCTAAGCCGAGACAAAACAAAGGGACGGCGTCCGATCAGACAGATGGCCGTGAGGGAGGCGGGCCGAAGTGGGCGACCCGCCTTTTTGCTGTCCGGGTGTGGCGACGTTCGCGTTTGCTACATTCCGATTTGAGTATATAGTTGGGCTGCCTATGAAACTTCGCGAACTCAAATCATTACTCCGTGCAAATCCTGACGCGTGCCCGCGTCTGATTCTACCGAACGGCGACACCATTCCTTCACATTTCCACATCACGGAAGTGGGACATGTGGCGAAGAAGTTTATCGATTGCGGCGGGACGCTGCACGACACGACGCACACCTGTCTACTTCAGACCTACGTGGCAGACGACCTCGATCATCGGGTGAAGGCCGGGACTTTCGCGAAGATTCTCGACCTGGGCGACCAGGTGCTGCCGCACGACGATCTCGAGGTGGAAGTCGAATACGATTGCTGCGTGGTGGCGCAGTATCCGATCGCGACGGCGAAGCTCGCGGGCGAGTTCATTGAGCTGCGATTGGGCGAAAAGCATGCCGATTGTCTGGCGAAGGAGAAGTGCGGAATCGACGGCCGCGGGTGCGGGAGCGACGCAGAGACCGACGCGACGATCGTGGGAACGCTCGCGGCAACAGTGGCGACGTGCTGCTAACGGCTGGCGCGATGGACCTCGTCCAAATCTACGAATGCTTCTGCGACCGGACGCGGCTGCGGATCGTGCATCTCCTCACCCAATCGCCGCTCTGCGTCTGTCACTTCCAGGAAATCCTCGGCGAGCCGCAGGTGAAGATCTCCAAGCATCTTCGCTACCTGCGCGAACGCGGGATGGTCCAAACGGAGCAGGAGAGAAACTGGGTCATCTATTCGGTATCGGAACGGCGCGATCCGGAGTTGGCGAAAAATCTCCAGTGTTTGCAGGATTGCGCGCAATCCGACGCGGTCTTTAAAGCCGACCGCAAACGGCTCCGCGCGCTGCAATCGAAATGCTGCGAACCGGCCGCGGTGTTCGCGGCGGCAACAGCAGGGCGAGAATGAACCGCGAAATTTCGCTGGCGAGAAAGTGTGCGGCGGAAGCGTTCGCTACGTTCGCGCTCATCTTTGCCGGCACGGGCGCGATCGTGATTGATGGCGTCACCTCTGGCAGCGTGAGCCATGTCGGCGTGGCGCTGACGTTCGGCCTGGTCGTTCTCGCCATGATCTACGCCGTCGGCGACATCTCCGGCGCGCACCTGAATCCCGCGGTCACCCTCGGGTTTTTCGCGGCAGGCCGTTTCCGCGGGAGCTGCGTGTTGCCGTACATCGGCAGTCAATGTTTCGGCGCGCTCCTCGCAAGTGGGCTGCTGCGGGTTCTCTTTCCCCTGGATCATTCGGCGCTCGGCGCGACCACACCATCGTTCTCGTCGATGCAGTCTTTCCTTCTCGAAGTGGTGCTAACTGGCATCCTGATGTTCGTCATCCTCTCCGTTTCCACCGGCGCGAAGGAACGCGGTATCACCGCCGGCATCGCGGTCGGTGCCGTGATCGCGCTCGAAGCGTTGTTCGCCGGGCCGATCTGCGGCGCTTCGATGAATCCGGTGCGGTCGCTGGCCCCGGCGTTCGTTTCCGGTCAACTCGCTAGCCTGTGGATTTATCTCCTCGCTCCCATCTCCGGCGCCCTGCTGGCGGTGCCTATTTGCAACTACGTGCGCGCCGAAAGTCGCGCGACCAACTCCGCAGAAACTGACGAAGTCACCTCATGAAAAAGAAGATGCTCTTTATCTGCGTGCATAACAGCGCCCGCACCCGGATGGCGGAAGCTTTTCTGAACGAAATCTGCGGCGACGAATTTGAAGCGGAGAGCGCAGGGCTCGATCCGGGAAATCTCCGAAGGGCAATGCCTTCCCGTTCCGAGGGCAGCCTTGAAGCGAAACTTCAGCGGACCCGCGAAGTGCGCGATGCGATCAAAGCAAAGATCGAAAGTTGATGCAGCGAAACTGCGGGGCGGAAGAAAGCCCGCCGGCGTGAACGGGCGGGCTTAATAAACCTAACCGCGTGATGAGATGGCTTGCTAGCGGATCGGCACGAATCCCACCTGCTCGATGATCTTCTGGCCAGCGTCGCTGATGGTGAACTCGATGAACTCTTTCACGATCCCGGTCGGCTCGCCGTCGGTGTAGTAGAATGTCGGACGCGCATACGGGTAGGCTTTCCCGAGAACGCTTTCCTTTGACGGAGTCGCGCCGTCGATCGGAAGAACCTTCACTCCTTTTGCTTTCGAGTAGGCGAGGCCCACGTACCCGACACCTGCCTGACTGTGCGCAACTTCGGATGCGATCTGCTCATTCCCCGCGAGCTTTTGCGCGGACGGCGCGTAGTCGCGCTTCTTCATCGCGAGTTCGCGGAACTCCGCGTAAGTGCCGGACGAAGTATTGCGCGTGTAGACGGAAATCTTCCCGGCACTCCCGCCGACAGCGCTCCAGTCGCTGATTTCACCCGTGAAAATCTGCTCGACCTGCTTCCGGGTCAGAGCTTTTACCGGATTGGTGGCGTTCACGATCACGGCGATGCCATCGTGGGCGACGATCGTCTCTTTTAACTCAACGCCCTTCACCTTCGCGCTGGCAATCTCCTCTGGCTTCGCGGGGCGGCTCGCCAT
>JALYZW010000281.1 GCA_030945725.1 Verrucomicrobiota bacterium
GGCGCGAGGAAATTCGAAGCGCTGCCGCCGAAGAACAATTCATCCGGGGCCGTTTGCGCGCCGCAGCGACACAGCGGTTCGAAAAAATCGCTGCTCGTCAGCGCGGCGTGCAGCAGGCCGATCGCCGGACCGTCGGCGCCGTGGCACCACCACAGGCGCAAATCAACTCCGTGGCGAGAGTCGCCCCCGCCCCGCCGCCGCAAGTGAAGGCGGAACTTGGAGCCATCGCGGAACCGTCACCAGGGGTCACTGCCGCTACCGAACCGGCGCCAGTACCACGCGACGCGGACGAGGTGGCCCTCGCAAGCTCAGCGGCCGAGGAGCAGGCCGAAAAACTTTCGCGGCCCGGAGCGCCGCCAGCAAAACCAACCACGGAGATCAACTAAACATGAACGAAACGCCAAACAACAAACCAACACCAGAGCCTTATCACGTCATGCGCGACGAACAGCAGGCCCATCAAATCGAGTTTCGCCGCCCGAAGGAACAATGCTGCTTCCCGCTGGCGGCACTTTCTCGAATTCACTACGCGGCCGCGCTCGAGCGAATCACGCTCTCCTTCTTTGCCGAGCGGGTCACAATCGAAGGCCGGCGCCTCGACCGCCTTTATCAGGAGCTGGTTGCCGGTCGGGTCAAATGGGTCGCCGAGCAGGGCGAAAAAGTCGAGGCCGTCGCCGTCGCAAATGCGACCACGGTGCGCCGGATCACGATCGGCCGGCGGCTCGCTGACACGCTTGCGAGCGGTGCGAATGAAACAGCGCCGAAGGGGAGCGAGGAAACCGGGGGGAACTAAAGATGCAGCCGTTCGATCAACAAGGGCGCGATCACCTTCAGACCCTCACTGGCGACGAAGTGCTCGCGCATTTTTTCAAGCGCCGCGATCTGCGCCGGAAGGACGATCAGACCCTTGGCAAGGAACGGGAGTTCGACCGACTCGCCGCCAGGATCGCGCAGGAGAAACTGTACCTGCAGGCAACGCCGCCGACGGTTTCGTTTCTTGAATTCTGGCGGCGCGAGGTCGATCGCGCCAGACCGGAGGAAGGCGAGGGTCACCGCGCGCACGGTCAGCTTCTGACCGACGTGCCATCGCTCCGAGAAACACGCGCCACCAAGGCCACGCTGCAACCACTCGCCAAAGCGAAAGCGTTGACGACCGCGCAGAAGGAATGGGTGGCGCAGGAGATCGCCGTGGCCGAAGCATCGAGTCGGCGCGTGACAAAGAAACTCGTCGCGCAGCTGGTGAAGGAGATAAGAGCGTCGTCGCCACCCGTGTTCGCGGCGCACGACGAGGAAAGCGGGCCGGTTGCTGACCCGCCGGCTGGCGTCGACGAGACCGAGATCACCTCCGGTGACGGCGACGCTGACCTACCTCTCACTGGCTGCGTCGACCAGTTCGTTGATGAGGTCAATGCCGAGGGGATAAGTGACGACTCGGCGAGCGAAGACGAAATCGAAAGTGCCGCGGCCGGTACCGGCAACGCGATTGCGGGTGACGGTGCGCCCGCAGCCAAGGTCAATGACAGCCCTGGGGTGATCGCTTCTCCCGAGGGCACGTCAGCGGACGCGCTCGAGAAAACTGACAGCGCCGTCTCGATGGAGGCGGGCGGCACCGCCAATCGAAATGACGCAGGCGGGGCGGAGGTAGAGCCGAATGAGAACGGCGTTCTGCCCGTGCGCGAGCTCGACGTCATCGTCGCAGGCGACCGCGCGACGGCGCCGGACGGGCTGCGGTTTACGTCGTTAGGATCAGCGACGGTGACCGGGCCGTGCCCGGAGATTGTCGTCCCTCCGGTCGCCGGCGTCCGACGATGGAAGCGCAACTGGACGACAAGAGAAACAGCGCTCGCCTCGATCGCTGCGACACTGCTGGCGGTCTGGCTCTTGTTGCCCTCAGCGGCGCAGCCGAAGGCGACAACGATGGTGAAGAACAAAGGCGCCGCCAAACCGCGCCCGGTGGTCTCACCGCCGGTAGCGGTAGCGGCCAGACCGCCATCGCGGCCCACGAGACCGTCAGCGCCAAACCTGGCCAGGGTGAAAGCAAAGGTCGCGCCGTCGCCGGTTACCGTCGCCCGGGCGCCGCGCATCATCACTGCTCTCACTCCGGTGCGTTTCGAGCGCGTGCAGACCAGAGATCTGCCGTTGAACGAGATTGATGTACCGGCAGGAGCTGAAGTTTTGTCGGGGGCTTCACCACCGCGTGCCACGGCACCGCCGGCGCCGGGGCACGCGAAAAAACAAACGCACCGCCGGAAGCGCACTCGCCATCGACATCCGCCCGCCGCGCTCCCTCGTCGAAACGTGCAATCGAAAGAGTCGCTCGTAAAGTCACCACCTTCGTCCAGGCCGAGTGACGATTCCTTGTCCGCGTTCGCAAAGTGACCGCGACGGCAGCGCGTCTTCGCGGCATCGCAAAGCCCAGACCAGGCCGAATGGATTGCGCTCGAACAGGGCACAAGTATGCACCACTCGCGACGCCTCGCGATTATCGATCGGGAGAAGGATCAGGCGGTAGCTTTTGCCTGCCCGGACTTATGGCGCGATCTTCCCGCGCGCGTCTCGTGCCGAAGAACCGACTTAGCACCCTTCGAGGCAACATCGCTCATGACCTCAACGAAACACCTGCGGATCCTGACCGTCGCGGATCTGCATCAACGCCGCGGTCTCTACGGGCAGTTGGAGCTCGCGGTCCTCATAACCGACCAGATGTCGTCGCGCTCGTCGGCGCTTTCCTCACGGTCTGGCAGGACGGCGGCGAGGTCGCATCGGTGGAAGAATGCAGCCGCCGGCTCAATGCTTTGTCGGTCGCGGAGATCGTGTGCGTGCGTGGGAATCATGAAGACGCGAACTGGGTCGATTTCGCGCCCGGTCGCATTCGCTCCTTGAACGGCAGGGCATGTGCAATCGGGCCTCTGGTTGTTGTCGGCCTGCTCTGTTTGCTGGGCGATGCGAGCTGGTTTCTCGGCCCCGAAGCCGCGGCCTCACCGGACGTGAGCGACTGGTTCCCGAAGATCGTGCAGAAGTACGGCGCGGCCGCGCGCACGCTCTGGCTGGCGCATGAACCGCCGAACCTGACGAGGCTCTCGGTGCGCTCAGGGCCGCTGCAAGGCAACGCCGAGTGGCGCGCGGCGATCGAGCAGTATTCGCCGCTCGCCGTTGTCTCTGGTCACGACCATGAGACGCCGTGGCAGACCGGTCACTGGCACGATCGGATCGATCACACCGTCTGTTTGAACGCCGGTCAGAAACGCGATTTTCTACAATACCTCCTGATCGACGCCACGTTTGCGTCGGCCGCCATCGCACTACCGACCGCCTTGACGGTAAGACATTACCCGACCAAGGAAATTTTAGAGATGGCGTAACCGGCCACGGCCTCGACTTCAGACGCCTCTGGTGCGTTCAGCTTCTGATTGGTCACGAGCCGGTCGTGGTGGCCGATCGTCGCGCCTAGAAATCAACGTTTTTGAAGTCGGCCGTGCCGCTCTTCATTCTGCTTGCGGCGAGTTCGCCGCGAATGCGTTGAATACGTTTGCTCACTCCAGGCTGTTGCAATCCGAGATTCTCGCCCAGTTCGCGTTGGGTGACACGCCCGCGGAAATAACGAATAAAAAGGCGCGACTCGGCCGCGTCGTAACCGAGCCGCCGCAGGCCGCGACGAACAACCGCGAGGTCATGCCGCGGCGACACGTCTCCCTCACTTGATGCTTCCATCGCGTGCGCTTGCAGCGCATCGCGTTTCGCGGCATATCTCGCTTCGCGCCGAATGACATCGATGACTGCGTAAAACGCCTGCTGATAGATATGGCGCTCAAGCAGGTTGATGAGTTTCGCGCCGCTCGCACTGAGAGGTGAATTCTTGTTCAGCTCCCGCACCAACGGCGGGTGCAAAAGATACTGCCGTCGCACGAACAAGCGGAGCCGCAGTTCCTGACCTGCTTCTGACCATAGATACGCCGGTAATCGATTTTTCCCCCAGCGCGCGATCGCGCGTTGAATCATGCGGTCAATCGCGAGCAGGAGATCGTCGACACCATCATCGGGCCTTTGCACGTAATTTCGCCAGGCCTCAATGATCGCGTTGTTTTCCTCTTCCGTTTCGCGGCCCTGTCGCTTCGCCCTGTCGGCATCCTGAACTGGTTTCATACCACCCCCACCTCATCCCCCCGTGAGAGCGGGAAGCGTCGGTGCGCGCGACAGCAAGCAACCAGCCACCGCGAAGCGATGAAGACGCGCGCAATGCGGCTGCCTATCTCAACTCGGAAGCTTTAGAACACCCGTCCCGCAGGAATATTTTGCGGTGATCGGACGTTCAATAAGTGAACGTGCGGTTATGGCCGACTGTGTAAGGCACACTCAGGGATCTAATGAAAATTCTACTGACGGCCGATCTTCATTCGCAGCGCGAGTGGTACCGCTGGTTAATCGACAACGCGCGCGACTACGATCTCGTCTGCATCGCCGGCGATCTGATCGACATGTTTCTGCGCTTCGAACTGCAGGCTTCGTTTCTACGCGATCAATGGTTGCCGGCTTTCGTTTCGACCGGCGTGCCGCTCGCCCTTACGACTGGCAATCACGACTGGCAGATCAACCTCTGGATGGGGTCGGAACTGCCACTTGGTGTGGTGGGCGCTGGGCGCACCGAATTAATTACAACAGCGAGCGGTGGCGAAATCGTGGTTACGACCTGCCCTTACGATTCGATTTTCAACGAGCTCGATCCGCTCATGCACCGGCTCTGGAAGGAAGGCGCCGCGTTAAGCAAAAAGTGGCACTTGCCGTGGCTCGTCCTCGCGCACGAACCACCCCCGCAGCTGTCGCCCGCGCTGGTGGTCAATCGTCTCTCGAGCTACATCGAACGTTATTCACCGGACTACGTTTCCTCGGGTCACTTTCATGAAGGGCCCCGCGTCTTGGGGAAGTTCGCGGAACGCACCGGCAGCACTTGGTGCTTTAACGCCGGCCAGGAAGGGAAGGGGAGCGTCCCTGACCATATCGTTCTTGAACCGGAGGCGGCTCGCGCCACCTGGGTCCGCACGATGCCGTCAAATCCGCGGGTGCCGATGCATCAGAGCGAAAGCCGGGTGGTCCTTCACCTCGACTAGTAGCTATGAGGCTCCCGCGGCCGGCGAAGAAACAGCCTGCACGCTCGGCCGAAATGCTTCAGGAAATTCGCGACAGCGCAGGTCTTCTGGCCATTCCTGCCAGTCGCCGCCGTGACCGTCCTGAAGGTGGATCGGTTCGCCGTTCAGAAACGGCGCACTGCCGAACTGCTTCACGAAGAGCGGGACGTTTCGCTCTCGGCACTGCTGCATGATGTCGCGCGCCCACGCGAGGTCGAACGGTTGCGCCCGCGGGCCACTCTGGCCACCGACGATCACCCAGTCGATCCCCGCCAGCGGTATCTGCACCGCTGAAGTCAACGGTTCTACACTGAGCCCTCGCAACGACGCCGGCACGCCTGGTAGTTGAGAAACGCGGCCCATGGTGGTTGCGCCAGTGACGCTGGTCATCGCCATCAGGTTCTCGGGCCAAACGATACCGTCGCTTTCGAGCCATTGGGCGAAGCGCGCCATGCGCGCCGGGCGCTTGGTTAACCAAAGCCAGATATGGCGCCGACCTTTTTCTGAAGTTACCTGCGCGATCACCTCGTCGCGCAAATACTCGAGAGACACGGCGCGGCTGAGTGCATCGCTCATGTCGCTCACGAAGATCAATCGGCGAAGGCCGTTCTTCCACGGCGCATCGATCCGTTCAGTGCCGCTCAGGTCACTGTAGTTGACCGCGATCGCCATGCGGCCGGGAAAAAGTTTCAATTCTTCGAAGATCCGCGCGTAACCGGGATTCACATGTTTGTCGGGCTTGTTCGCGTTCTCGCCATGACGGGTGTGCAGGATGCCGGCGTAGCAGATGAATTTGGCGGCGAGTGTTTCCGCCAAGTCTTTCGCCATGGGGCGGTCGTTCCCGAGGCTGAGTTCGCGCAAAATCTGCGCCACGATCTCGTGGCGGGAGTGATAGAAGTGCGTGCCGGTGGCGGGCCATGAGACTGCGCCAAACGCCTGGTTCACGGTCTGCGTCTCTATGCCACGACTCGTTAGGTAGAGCGCGGCAGCCGTTCGGAGCTCGGACACGGTCGGCCATAGTTCGCACAGGTCGCAGCCCATCGTTGGATTTACGGAGCTATCTGCCCACTGAATGTTTGTTGATTTTGCCATAGTTCTTTTGCCTTTCGTTTGATGTAAGGTCTCGCAGCCGCGGGATGGCTGCCTCAACCGAGAGCAGCCAGCGCCGTGCCGAGACGTGTTGGTTCGTGTTCCGGCGAGCTGGCGGCGCTGAAGCGAGCCAACCCACTAACCCCTCGGGATGAGCCCGAGCAGTAACGAAGGTGAAAACCTTACGTAAACAAAAAGTGGAACGACGGAAGATGGCGCGGGTTGCGCCACCGTGCAAGCGGAATTGCGGCGGACCGCCCTAACGAGTGGTAGGATCGCGGCGAGGCTTGTGGAATATTTTGCCGGGTCGGCGCGTTCTTAAGGTGAACATGACTCCTTACACGCCTTCGTTTTTTCAGCTTGCGGCCGAGAAGTATCAGGAGAACGCAGAATGCCCGGACGACAGCTCCTGCTTCTGTGGCTCGGTCGGTCGGCTGCACATCGATCTTCATCGTCTGGTCGCCGAGCTCGCGCTCGACCCGGCGGAGCAGGATAGCGAGAACGCCTTGGAAATTTTGGTCGCAATCGCGGTGACCTGCGCGGGCTGCGCCGAGACCCTGATCATGCCGGGCATGACCGATGATGAGGAGGAGGGGGATTGAAACGGTGCAACTGGACCCCGGTCGAGATTGAACGGCTCTTGGAACTACGGCGGCAGAACAATCACACCGAGGATATCGCACGGCTGCTCGGCCGCTCGGACATGGCTGTCCGACTGAAACTCAAAGACCTGGATTTCTCGTCCAGAAATCCGCCCCGGCGCTCTCGGTTCGCAACCCTGCCGACAGAATGTGCCGACGTCCCGGAGCAGATCGATACGGAAACGGCAGAGGTCGTGGGAACAGACGACGTCGTCGATTGCCGACTGGTCGCTGCAAATGGCGAGTGCGAGCGCGACCTGCGGGAAGATCTCGCCGTCGCCGAGAACCGGCTCGCGTTTGTCGACCGCCGCACGATCGAGCAGAAGTATCATGCCCTCTTACGCTCACGTTGTCTCGATGATCGGATTGTCGAGATCTTCTCCTCACGGATCGAATCGTTCTCACCGAGCACGGCTGAGCTGTCGCCGCGACACGTTGAACGCGAAACCACTCTCGCTCTTCAAGAATCGGCTGTGCTGCTTCTCGGCGATACGCATATCGGACAAATCGTTGATCCGGCTCAAACCGGAAGCTTAGGGAATTACAATCTGCGCCGTTATTGCGAGCAGCTTGCTTTTCTCGAGCGCGAAGTCCTGGAGCTCCTTGAGCAGCGGAGCGGCTACACCGATGAACTCGTCGTTTTTCTTCTCGGCGATATTTTACACGGCTGTTTGAGCCACGGTGCCGAACGTGAAGCGACGCTCCTTCTCGCCGATCAGTATCAACTGGCGATTTGGACGCTGCATCAATTTCTCTGCCGGTTGGCATCGGCCGTGCCGCTTTTACGGGTGCATACCGTAGTTGGGAATCACGGACGCTTACCGACGCAACGGCGAATGCCGACGGTTGGCCGGTATTCGAATTTCGACTTCCTGGTTTACGCCGCGCTTGAGCAATCGTTGCAAGCAGCTGCCCCGGGAAGGATCGAGTTTGAATTAAACTCAGGGCCGCGGCAGCTCGTGTCGGTCAAAGGAACACGGCTTCTTGCCAGTCACGGTGACCATCTTCGGGGCGGTGGGAAAGACATGGCCCTACCACTCGGCGCGATGGCGCGCGATGTAAACCTCACCACACAGCGGCATGCGGTGAGTAACGAAGCACCGGTCGATTACTACCTGATCGGGGACAAGCACAAAAGCGCGAGCCTGCCGCTGCCGACCGGCGCCTACCTAATTAACGGCGCCTTTTCTGGCGCGGATGAATTCTCGACCTATAACTTCCCGCTCTCGGAACCAGTGCAGCTCCTCTTCTGGTTACATCCGGAGCGCAAAAAGACCTGGCAATATGAAGTGAAACTGCGCTGGGCACCGCGTCTCACCGAGCTGCCCTACGACCTACCGCCGCGCCTTCAATCTCTTGTTCACCAATCCTTGAACTAACTATGCAAAACTTCGCTCCACAGCCACTCCTTCTCCTTCGCGAGAGCTTCCTTCAACACACTCGTCCTTATCCCTTGGACGAGCTGAAGCAGCTGCGTGACTTCTTTGCGCGCCTCGTAGAGCTGCGGACAGAGGAGGAAGAATTAATCGCCTCGCTCGCGCCGACGATCACGCCGCCGGTAAACGGAACTGCTGCGATGAAACCGCCTCCGATGGTCCCGAGGGAAAATATCACTGCGCCGCCGAACCCTCCGGCCAAAGAACCTCTCGCACGCAAACCGATGCGGCCGCCGCGGCCCGGGACCACGCGTGCTATTATCTACGGCGTCTTGAACGAGCAGGGCGGCCGGCCTATGCGTCGCGCCGAAATCGTGGAGGAGGTGGCGCGACTGCGTGGTCAACCGGTGGAGCAGACTTTAAAATCAGTCGCCGCGGTTTTGAAGGATCGCCACGATCCACATATCGCGCGGCTCGGTCACGGCGAATACGCTTATCGATCAGAAGCCGGGAATGAGACGTGGGGATGAGAAACCTAGCCGTTGCGACCGGCAGCAAGAAGGGTGGCGGGGAACTCAAGCTCTTTCCTCACCAAGAGAAGGCTTTCGACGAGCTTCTCGCCAC
>JALYZW010000290.1 GCA_030945725.1 Verrucomicrobiota bacterium
GATAAAGACGACCCCTCGGATGGTGAAAACGGTGCCGATGAGAACAAGGGCTGTGCGCAAAAAGGGCAAACGGCGGATAACTCCTGCGCCAGCAAAAGCATAACTAGCGCACAAGAGCAGTAGCGCGGCGACAACCAGGCAGAAGATCGTCGGATACAGCGCGCCTGCGCGCGCCATCCGAACGATCGTCGCGGGTGCGCCAAAAAATGCGTACCAAGTCGGCCCACCGAAAATGATGGCTACATGGAGCAGACCACCAAGCAGGGAGGTAACGCCACACCAAGTGAGATAGCGGTTCGTGGCACTCACGGTATGGCTTTCTATTCCGCTGCGGCCTTCCAACCGCACTCGTCCAGCATCGCCGGACGCGTTGGCCGCATCAAACTATCTATGAGCAGGCGATAATTGTTGCACAACATGAGCAGGTTGCAGCCTCCCAAGTTACCGGTCGACCTGCGGCAATTGGAACTGCCGATCCGGTGATCTTGATCAAACGATGCTGCACTGTTCTTTCGTCCTGGGAAGTCGATCCTGTGGTCCGCGAAGTCGATCATGTTCTCGATCGTCATTCCCGTATTGCACGCAGATTCTCAATTGCATCGGGCTCCGAGTGCAATAACAGCGGCCGGCCGCGGATGCGGAATTGTCGTCGTAGGCGCGGGTTCGACCGAGGCGACCGCGGAGCTCGCATCACTCCACAGAGCCACGTTCGTGACCTCCGACGTTTGCCAACGGGCTGCGCACATGAACTTGGGTGCGCAGAGCTCGACCGCCGACATTCTCGTCTTCTTGCACGCTGATACGCTGCTGAGCGTTCTTAGCCGCCTCGGCTGGCGGCGCGTTCACGGCCCGATGCGCCTTATCGACCAGCATCCCCCACACCCCATTGTAAGGATGAACCTTGTCCGTCGGCTGTTCTTCGTGGACCAGCGGACGTTTCTCATTCGCCCATCGAAAGATTGAACCTTCGAGATTCGTGACGTGCGTGTAGCCGACGTTCCGCAGCTTCTTCGCCGTCGCGGCGGAGCGGTAGCCGACTGAGCAATAAGTGACGATCGTTTTGTCTTTCGGAAACGGCAGCTTCGAAATGTCGGCGCCGGGTTCGACACGGGTGGCGCCGACGAGATGGCTCACGTCGAACTCGGCTTTGGTGCGGACATCGAGCAAGAGCGGCTTCTGCTCGTTAGGGTTGTTCAGGATGTCGGCGAGCTCCGAGGTTTGCATCCTAGGAACGTCCGGGAACTCACTGCGGATTTTCGCGTTCACAATGCCCCAGCCGATGCCTTGGGCGAAGAGTGGCATAGCTGTCGTCACCAGCACGACGATGACTGCATAGATCAATTTGTTCATGGCTCGAGGTGGCTGACCGGTTGAGGTGTGCGGTCGGGAACTTTTCCGTCGGTAACTGCCACGCACGTTGCTTTCGGAAAGGCAGGATGAACAGCTTCCCGAAGGTCAGCTCCTCCTCCGCGCGATAAGCGGCGACGCCGATCGTGAGCGCATCCTGCGGTATGTCGATGCGGAGCGTGCGATGTATTTGATCCCACCAACGGAAGACCGTTCCCCAGTTCGAGTTCGTTTCGCGCTGCACGATCGAGTGGTGAATCCCGTGCATGCGCGGCGTGACGAAAAACAGATTCAGCACCCGCTCCAGCCCAATCGGCAGACGCCAGTTGGAATGCTGGAACTGGTTGGACACGCTGAATAGGACTTCGTAAACGGCGAGCGTCCAGATGCTCAATCCGAACGCGCCCACTACGGTCACGCGGAAGAAGATCGAGAAGAGCACCTCGCCCAAATGGAAGCGACTCGCGGTGGTCACATCCATGTCTAGGTCGGTGTGATGAACGTTGTGGAAGCGCCAGAAGAACGGCGCGAGGTGCATGAAGTTGTGCCACCAATAATACGCGTAGTCGTACAGCATCACGCCAAGGACGATTGCGATCAACGACGGGAAATTGCACCACATTGAAAAGCCCGAAGTGTTTCCGCGTTGCCCAGATGGAAATGATAAATGGAATCGGCACGAGGATCAGTCGCGACACGAACAGACCGGGAACGGCGAGGATTCCATTCCGCACCAGCCGTCGAATGGCGGGGAAATGCTGACGCCGCAGCGGCCATTTCCATTGAATGAACAGCAGTCCGATAAACACGACCGCGAACACCGGCCCGAGGCTCTCGAGCAACGCATTGTGCACCGGCATCTTTATTCTGTGTCTGCTAACACGTGGACTCGGGCCAATTAATCTTCACCGTTTATCATACGCGGATGGAGGCGATGACGCGCGCGATCGTGAGCGGCTTGATCTTCGGCGCTGTGGCGGTGGGTTTGATGTTGCCGATGCAGTTCCCAGACAAGCGCACTGCGCTGCTCGCTGCTTTCGACAGTCGGTCTGCCATTGGCTTCACGATCGGCTGCGTCCAGCTCTCGTGGCCTGGTCGTTTGATTGGGCTTTTCTTCGGATTCCTGCTGAGCCTTCCTGATGCGCTTGTCACGAAAGCTTACGCGCCGATTCTGATCATCGGTTCGCGGCCTGATCATCGGCGGATCTTGCACGAGTGGAAATAGCCGAGCAGGCCAACGTTGGTACGCGACGCTTGCGTGCAGCGAAGCTCTCCCAATGACACCACGTTCCAAAGAAAGTGCAGCGCCGGATTTCTGGAACGAGCGATATGCGTCAGGCGAGACGCCGTGGGTCCTCGAAGCGATCCCGCAGGCGCTTGATGAATTCCTCCGTCGAACGAAACCGGCACAGTCTTGATCCCTGGGTGCGGCAAAGGTCACAACGTGATTCGCGCATTCGTAGCGGCGGGGTTTACCACGACGGCGATCGACTTTTCACCGGCTGCTGTCGCACAAGGGAAAGCCGCCTTAGGCGAACTCGGCGACACATTGTTCGTCGCTGATTTCTTCCAGCATGACTTCGGCGCAAACTCCTTTGATCTAATCTACGAACGCACGTTTCTCTGCGCCCTGCCCACATCGTTGCGTGATCAATACGCCGAGCGCATTGCCGAACTTTCGCCGCGGTGGCAGCCTCGCGGGCTTCTTCTTCCTCGGTGATGAAGACCCGGACGGACCGCCATTCCCGCTGCCGCCAGAAAAAGCGCGCGCGCTCTTCACGACAAGCTTTCGGCTGCGCCAGAGCGAGAAGGTCACCGACTCGCTTCCGATTTTCGCTGGCCGCGAAGAATGGCAGGAATGGGAACGCGTCTAATCGTTCTCTACGGCGAACCGCCGCCGCCCATTGCGCCGTAAACTTGACCGGTCGCGTAGCTCGCGTCACTCGCCGCGAGCTGCACGTAGATCGACGCCAGTTCCGCCGGTTGCCCGGGTCGGCCCATTGGCGTCTGGCCGCCAAATTGTTTCAGCTTCTCCTGCGTGGCTCCGCCGGTCACTTGCAGCGGCGTCCAGATTGGCCCGGGAGCAACGCCGTTCACGCGAACTCCTTTCGAGGCGAGCTGCTTCGCCAGTGATCGCACAAAGTTCGTCGTCGCTGCTTTCGTCTGCGCGTAGTCGTAGAGTTCGGGTGACGGATCAGTCGCTTGCTCGGAGGTGGTGCCGATGATCGCAGAGCCCGGCTGCAAGTGGGGCAGCGCGGCTTTGATGATCCAAAACGGCGCGTAGATGTTCGTCTTCATCGTCGCGTCGAAGTCCTCGCTCGAGACTTCGAGAATCGATGCGCGGGTCTGTTGCCGCGCCGCGTTGCTGACCAGAATGTCCAATCCGCCGAGCGCCTTTACCGCGTCGACGACGAGCTGCTTGCAAAATTCCTCGTCGCGCAGATCGCCCGGCAGCGCGATGGCCTTGCGCCCTTCTGCTTTAATCAAATCGATCACTTCCTGCGCATCCGCTCTTCCGTCGGGAAATAATTGATCGCCACATCCGCGCCTTCTCGCGCGTAGTCGATGGCAGCCGCTCGCCCCATTCCGGAGTCGCCGCCTGTGATGAGCGCTTTCCGACCCGCCAACCGGCCTGACCCTTTATAGCTCTTCTCCCCGTGATCCGGACGTGGGTCCATCTTGCTCGCGAGTCCGGGCCACGGTTGCTCCTGCCCCTTGAACGGCGGCTTCGGATATTTTGTTGTCGGATCCTGCAATTTCTCGGGTGTCATAGATTCTTTCTTTGGTTCCGCCGCGAAGATTGGCCGCGCGCCCATCGCTGCGAGGCTAGCTGCGCCCAAGCCGGTAATGGCTTTGCGGCGCGTAATTGGACTTTGTTCGTTCATAACTAGCATCTAGTAACGCGACGACTATTGCGCCGAGATTCCGGTGACTTTGAAGAGCCGGTATGGCTCCGTTCGCGTCGTCTTCCCGCCGTTGAATTTCGCCATTTTCTCAATCTGCGATGAGGTGACGAATAGTTCGCCGCCAGGTCCCCAGCTCAAGGTGTCCGGCCAGAGCAGTCGCTTGTCGGCAATCACCGGCTCGACTTTGTTCGTCGCAACGTTCCAGCGCACGATCGCGCCGCCCTCGATGTCGGTAAGGTAAACGCTGCCATCTGCCGCTTCGAGCATGCCGTCCGGCGGTGGTGTTTGACCGACCGTTTCCACTTTCCCTTCGAGGTCGTTCTTCGAAAGAATCGCGTCTTTCAGATACGCGGTTTTGATCCGGTAAAGCGTGCGGCCGGTGAGCGCGTGGTAGTAGAGGTAGTCGTTCTTCACGTCGAGCGCGATGCCGTCTGCCGCGATCTGCGGCGGAGTCTTTTTTTCCTGATCGAGCAAGCCTTTGCCGTCGACCGTAAGCTTCACATCCTTCTCGGGCGCAGTTGATTTATGACCATCGAGCAAGCGGCGCGCTTTCCCTGATTTCAGATCAACCACGACAATCGCTCCCTTGCCGGACTCGGTAATGAACGCAGTCTGCGCATTTGTGTCGATGCGCACGTCGTTCAGGTAGCTCTTCGTCGGCGCGACATCTTCGCCGAACGGAATTGTCTGCACGACCTGGTTCGTCTTGAGATCGATCTTCACGAGCTTCGGTCCGTCCTTCACGATCTCCTGCATCTTCGGCGCCGCCGGATCGAGAACCCAAAGGTTATCCTGGTTGTCGACGACGACGCTTTGCACGCAGACGAAATGCGAGCCCGCTTCGCCCGGCTTGTTCCATTCCTCGTTAGGGAACGCCTTCGGCTGTCCATCAACGATCTCCGCGACAGAGAGGAAGTGATCATCCGACCACATCGGGAAGTTCACGAAGACGCGGCCGCTCTTTTGCGAGACGCCGACGCCGGTGAGTTGTTGGTTTGGGAAACTGGCGATTTCTTGCAGCACAGCCGCGCGGCTCGCGATCGGAATAACTGCAAGCCCAGCTAACAAGTGCATGCATATCGTTTTGGTCATAGCTCTACCTTTCGTTAAGTGCGGTTCGGCCGGAAGAAAACGCCACTGCAAGCGATACCAGTGCGACGATCAAGTTCATCATCGCAACGGGTTGGTTCACGTTGAACAACCGCACAATCAACTCGTTGGTCGTAGGGAGAAACCAGAGAAGATCGACGACCAGCAGAAGCGTTCCGAGAAAGATACAGAAGCTGCGGGCACCGCCGCGCAAACCGGTGAAGGTGCCGACGATCCCGAGCAGAATGTGAACGGCGCCATGCAGGTGATTCGACGTCAACACGCCGAAGAGGACCGGCGTGAACTGTTCGCAAATTCCTTCGATGACGAGAAGCGCTCCCACGATGATCGCGAATCCGCGAATCAGGCTGTTTTGTTTCACACTTATTTTAGTGGGTAGTTGCTAAACAAACGCTGACCGCGCCCGACGCGGACGCGAGAATCAACCTGCATCGCTGCGGCGCGCAGTCACAGGACAAAAGACGAAATCTCACTGAGGGGTTTGCGCGCGATGTCGGGAACGGCGGCCGCTTCCGCGGGATGGCCGACCACGAGCAACAGAAATGGCTTTTCGTGCGCTGGGCATTCGAGGATGCGGTTCAGGAACGCCATCGGACTGGGCGTGTGAGTGAGTGCGACGAGTCCCGCATGATGAACTGCCGCTACGAGAAAGCCTGTCGCGATGCCGACTGACTCGGTCGCGTAGTAATGTTTCATGCGCGTGCCGTCAGCTTGCACGCCAAAGGGTTGCGAAAAAACCGCGATCAACCACGGCGAGATCTCGAGGAACGGCTTCCTTGAATCGGTGCCGAGTGGCGCGAGCGCCTCCAGCCACGCGGCTGGCGCTCGATGCTCGTAGAATTCGCGCTCCTCCTCTTCGGCGGCCGCGCGGATTTCGTGCTTCACGGCTGAATCTGCGACCGCGACGAAGTGCCACGGCTGCAGGTTCGCTCCACTCGGCGCACTGCCAGCCGCCCTCAGGCACGACTCGATGACTTCGCGTGGAACGGGCCTCGCGGAGAATTCGCGCACGGTTCGGCGTTGTTGCATGCCTTCGTTGAACGCGATGGCGTTTGCTCTCAGCGCGTCGTCCGGAAGCGAGGGGCGCGGTGCGAGTGGGATCGTTCGTGGAAGTGTCACGCAGGAGAACAACTAGCGGCGCGCTTCGAAAGCGCTGTCGTTCACTTCTCTTTCGTCGCACCGCTCTTCGCTAGCGCTTTCTTGGCGGCGCGACTCACGATCACGGTGACGACGATCGTCGCCAGCAGACCGACGCCTAGTAAAACATACTTCAACGGCGACCCGCCGCCGCCCCCGCTCAGCCCCGCTTTCCCAGCGCCGCCGAGATAGGCATAGAGCAGAGTACCCGGTAGCATGCCCACGGCGGACGCGAGCAGATAAGGCAGGAAGCCTACTCCGGTGACGCCGTAGAAATAGTTACTGAGGTTAAATGGGATGAGCGGGCTAAGACGTAGCAGTCCGACGACTTTCCAACCCTGTTCACCGATCGCGCTGTCGATCGCTTCGAACTTCTTGTTCCCTTTCGTAGCCGCTTTCACCCGCTCGCGGACAAGGTAGCGTCCGCATAAGAATGCGAGCGTCGCCCCGATGATCGCGCCGCTGAGGGCCACCGCTGTTCCGCCGATCACTCCGTAGATCAAGCCGGCGGCGACTGTGAAGATCCATCCTGGCAGAAACAGAACTGTCCCGAGCGCATAGACTGCGATGAACAGCACAACGCCCCATGCGCCGAGCGTTTGCACGTAGTCGCTAAATGCCTTCACCCAATCTTTCACCGGCAGGAACGCGGTGGCGCTTGAGAGCGCAATCAGGACGGCGGCGAGCGCGATCCACTTCCAGTATTTTTTCAGCCAGTTCATAGTGGTTTAGCGCGCGCGGCGATACCGCCAAGCGAAGAGCTTTTTCGCAAAAGGTGTCAGGCGCGTCTTGTTATATTTGTCGCCGGCTTTGCGCGCGAGTTCGGCAAAAGTCGGGTACGCGTGGATCATCGAAGCGATCTTCCCGAGCCCGATGCCTGCGTTCATCGCCAGGACGAATTCGTGCAGGAGATCGCCGGCATGCGGCGCGATTAGGGTCGCGCCGAGGATCTTGTCGGTGCCTTTGCGCGTGAGGACTTTCGCGAAACCGGCTTCTTCGCTTTCGACAACTGCGCGGTCGATCTCATCGAGCGGCACGACGAAGAGGTCATACTCAATTTCGCGTTTCTTCGCTTCGGTTTCGCCCAGTCCAACGTGCGCTACTTCCGGTTCCGTGTAGGTGCACCACGGCACCACCGCGCTGTCGACTTTCTGCCGCAGGAGTTGCAACGGCATCAGGATATTGCGAACTACGGCGCGGGCGGTGAAGTCGGCGGTGTACGTGAACTTGAGGCGGTTCGCCACGTCGCCGCACGCGTAGATGTGCGGCTGCGACGTTTGCATGTAGTCGTTCACTTCAACGCCGTGTTGGTTGTGCTTCACGCCAGCGGCGGCGAGGTCTAAGTCCGCGGTGTTCGGCGTTCGTCCGGCGGCGATGAGCAATGCGCTGGCGCTGATTTCGTCTCCGTTCACCGCGAGAGTCACCGTGCCGTTTTCGTATCGGGCATGCGTCGTCTTTGCATCCAGCCGCACGTCGATCCCCTCGGCTTCGAAGCGTTCGC
>JALYZW010000293.1 GCA_030945725.1 Verrucomicrobiota bacterium
GGTAAAGATAGGGCCACCAAAAGACGGGAATTTTGCCGATGTAAAAAGTGACGTTCTGAAAGACGACGCGATCGCCCTGATAAAAGCGGATCGTGTGAGCGCGGAGCCGAAAGTCGGGATTGGCAGAATCGTGTGTGGTGAGCGTGCCGTTCGCGATCCGGAAGGCACCGTCGGAAATCGTCGATACGTCCTCGCCGGAAACGAAGAACAATTCGCGCGAGGTACGCATGTCCACCGCTTTGATTTCTTTGGTCTCGATGTTGTAAACGGCGCGGTCGCCCACGAAGAGGCTGATGTCGCGGTAGATGCGGACGTTGCCTTCCACCAACACCTCATTCTTGGAGGGGTCGTACCGGGCGGAATCGGCGTAAATATCGGTGTCGCCGATGTGGATCGCGACGTTATCGCGTGCGTAGGCGATGCCGTTTTCGTATTTCGTGTCGCCGCTCGAGATGATCTCGAGCGGGAGGCCTTTGAGCGGCGACGCATCCTCCGCTCGCAGAGTGCCCGCGAGCAGAAGACCAAGGAGGAGGCAGGCCAGCTTACGCATCGCGGTGGCCGAAGGTATCTTGGCCGACCCCTGTTGCAAAGGAAAAGCAGGCAGCGACGGTGCGCGCGATCCGCGGTGGGACTCAGCCGTGGATCAGGCGCAATCCGGCTACCTGCTGGTTTAGACCGCACACTGAGACAATCGCGCGGCCAAGATGGGTGCCTTCTGCCTTTGCCCGCGGCCGAGTCGTAGCGGTGCCGGCGTGCAGAAGCGGTGGAGATATACGTTCCCTCAGCGTTTGATCGGCGCAGATGATCTGCCAAATCGCGCCGGCCCCGACGCTCTCGCCGATGGCGGGCTTCGGTGTGTAGATCGTTGCGTCCGGACAATGCGCGCGCGCGGCGGAGGCTTCGGCCGCATCGATGAAGGTGCCGTTCGCGCTGGCCACGAGGAGGTCCGCGGGTTCATCGCAGAGCTGCGCGAAAACATCGGAAACGCAGCGCGCGGCTTCGGATTGCCGGGCGAAATTACTACCGGGCGCGATTTTCTCGATCTGGGTCCGGCCATCGCGAGTCAAGAGGAGCGCGCCCGCGCCTTCGCTCAGAATCATCCCGCGCGGCCGGATCGCGAACGGCTCGATTGGTGGCGCGGCGCGGAGCAATCGCCACTTCCGGTACGCGTCGCAGAGCAGCCAGTCGGCTTCCTCCGCACCGACGACGAGGCACTGATCGATTTGGCCGCTTTGCATCAGATCGTCCGCCATCTGCATCGCGAGAATGCCAACCGCAGCATCGCCGACGAGCGTGTAACTCGCGCCGGTGATCCCGAGGATCGCAGCGAGATGACTCGCGGGCGCGTTAAAGACTGTCTCCGGGAAGAGCAGGGGACTCGCAGCGCGCGGCCCGGATTCGACGATCTCGTGATAGAAGCGCTTTGTATAGACGACCCCGCCGTTGGAGATGGCGAAGATCAATGCGGTGCGCGCAGCGAAGTCGTCATTCGCAGTGACCCGCGCATCGTTCAGCGCGGCCAATCCCGCAACGACTGCGAAACGCGAGATCGCGCTCGAGCGCCGCAGGCGGGGGTGGGAAGGCGCTTCTGCGGTAGCGTCAGGCGGAACGCGAAAAACCGGGAACGATCGGTGCGCGGCCGGCCCGGCGAGGGACGAGACGGTCGCTGCTTCGCCGCGGAGCAGCCGATCCCAGACCGGGGCAATGCCGCTGCCGAGCGGCGTCACCCAGCCGCGGCCCGCGATCGCCAGGCTCATGCCGCCTCGCGCCGCACGATGATGGACGCGTTTGTGCCGCCGAACCCGAATGAATTCGAGAGCACGGTCCGGATGTGTGCGGGTCGAGCGTGATTCGCCACGATCGCCAGATCGAGATCCGCGTCTCCTGCTTCGAAATGAATATTGGGCGGCAAGATTTGATCGCGTAGCGCGATCAGGCTGATCACCGCTTCGATCGCTCCGGCCGCGCCTAACGAGTGGCCCATCATTCCTTTGGTGGAGCTGACCGGCACGCGATCGAACAACTGCGCGATCGCCTTCCCTTCCGCGGCATCATTGAACGGGGTCGCTGTGCCATGGGCGTTGATGTAGTCGATTTCGTCGGGCTCGATGCCAGCGCGTGCGAGCGCGCGTTCCATAGCCTGCGCGGCGCCGCTGCCGGAAGGATTCGGCTGCGTCAGGTGATGATTGTCGGTCGAGATGCCGTACCCGGTGACCTCGCCTAGAATCGTTGCGCCGCGCGCCTTCGCGGATTCGAGTTCTTCGAGCGCAAGCATCGCGGCTCCTTCGCCGAGGGCGAGGCCGGTGCGCGCCCGATCAAACGGCCGGCAGCGATCCGGCGTGGAAGCCTGCAGCGAACCGAACCCCACGAAGACCAACTCCGAAAGCGCGTCGTAACCGCCGGTCAGGACGCGCTCATAACGACCGGAGCGAATGCATTCGTAGGCGTGGCCGATTGCGTTAGTACCGGACGCGCACGCGTTCGCGATCACCTGGCAGGGCGCGGTAATGCCGAATGCTTCCTGCGCATCGACCACCGGTTTTTGCGGCGAATAGTTCGCGATCAAAGACGCAGTGCGCGAACTCCCGACGCCGGATTTGACGGAGCGGTAATATTCCTCGCCGAACGTCATGCCGCCGCTCGTTGTCCCCACGACGGTCAGTTGCGGAACGAAGCCGGGTGCCATGGCGAGTGCTTCGCCCAGCGCGACGATCATCATTTGCGCGGCGCGATGCAGCCGTTCCGGGCGGGAGCCGGATGACGATTCCGCTTTCAAACGCTCGTCCGGGATCTGACCGGCGGTCTTGCAACGGCAATCCCTGACTGAAAAGCGCGTGACCGGAGTAATGCAGTCGCGCGCTTCAGCCAGCGCGGCCGTCGTTTCCGGCAGACCGAAGCCGAGCGGGCTCACCACCCCGGCGGCCACGATCGCGACGCGACGCGGCGGGGTGAACGATGAATTTTCAGGCATACTTTGCGAGGCGGCGCGGCCCTGATTTCCGTTTGCTTTCCGCCGGCCGCGACCTTAGTAATGGGACCGAAACGGAAACGGAAGCTCGGGAAGTTGGTGGATTGTCAGTTGAGTTTATTCAGTGGCGATTTGAAACCCGATAAGCGGGAACAGTGACCAAGCGGCGTTTTCCAGAATAAACTCAGATGGGTACTAAATTATACGTAGGAAATCTTTCCTTCAACACCACCGAGACTGACCTCCAGGATCTTTTCGCGCAAGCGGGACCCGTGCAGGAAGTCGCGTTGATGCAGGATAAGTTCACCGGGAAATCGCGCGGCTTCGCCTTCGTCACGATGACGACCGATGCGGATGCGCAAAAAGCGATCACCGAATTCAACGGCAAAACGGTGGAAGGCCGGCCCTTGACTGTTAACGAAGCGCGGCCGCGCGAAGCACGTCCGCCGGGCGGCGGCGGCGGCTACGGTGGCGGCGGCGGAAACCGCACTGGCGGGCCGGGTGGCGGCAATCGCGGCGGAGGCGGCTACGGCGGCGGCGGTGGTAATCGCGGCGGCGGGGGCAACCCC
>JALYZW010000299.1 GCA_030945725.1 Verrucomicrobiota bacterium
ACACCGGCCTGTGCGAGCGACGGTCCAATCGCGCGGACCAATATTTTCTGCGCGTTCGACCCGAGAATAAAACCGGCGATCATAATGTCGTCGTTCTTTTGCACGAGGCCGCGCGTGGCGACGTTTGTTGGGTTAGCGGAGACAGACTGATCCGCGTCGTACAATTCGAGGAGTGCGATTCCGGTCTCTGCGTTCGCGCCGCTCAGAATGGCCGTGTACGCGCCGGGCTGAAGCACGTCGTAGAGCGCAGCTTCGCGGCTGTCGCTCGGCGCCAGCTGCAGATCAATTAACCGCTGTTTTTGCGGATTGCTCTGCCAGTCGTCGTTCGCATCGATCAGCTTTCCCGCGGCGTCGTGCAGCTCGAGCGTCGGATTTTGCATCGTGCCGGCGAGCGGCTGGCCGTTCAACGCGATCGATGGGCCGATCGCGCGCAGCACGGTCGGCTGCGGCGCGCTCCCGACGATGATGAACCCGCCGATCAGAACGTTTTCGCCGGTTAGCACTTTCATGCGCGTCGAGAGATTGACGAATGCCGGAGCGGCCGGAGTCCCGATTAATTTCAGCACTCGGCCGCCTGTTCCGGTCGGTCCGATGGCAGAATCGACGAGCACGTAAATTTCCCCGCTGACATCGCGACCGAAAGCCTTCACAAGCGAACCGAGCGAGTGATCGTCGTTCCCGATGCGGAGTTCGTGGATGGTCCCGGTCGTCAGATCGTCGAGGTAAAACAAGCGTCCGCCGCCACTGCTGGAGTTTCCGGAGAGCTCGCCGAAAACGTACTTGCCGCTCAGCGCCGGCACGCCGGTGCCGCGATAGAGAAAGCCGCCGATGACCGCGATGCCGTCGCCATGTCCGTACTCCGCGATCGGGTTGATCAGCGCTGGATCAGGCGCGGCGTCCACGAAGTTTGCGCCCGTCGCGGGATCGAAGAGGAAGGTGCCTTCCTTCTTATTCCATCCGTAATTTTTCCCAGCCTCCACGAGATCGATTTCTTCGACGTGATTTTGTCCCACGTCCGCGACGATCAATTTTCCGAGCGGTTGGTCGAAGCTCAATCGAAATGGATTGCGCAGGCCGTAGGCAAAAATCTCGCGTACCCGGTTCGGAACGCCCGCCGAAGCGGCGAATGGGTTCGACGCCGGCACGCGGTATTTGCCGTTCGCGCTGATCGGGTCCGCACTGCCCGGGGTCAGGGCGGGCGCGAGCGGATCGATTCGCAAAATCTTGCCGAGCACGTTGGTCGTGTCTTGCGCGTTGCCGGTCGCCGAATTGTGGCCGTCGCCGACGTCGTTCGCCGCGCCACCATCGCCAATGCTGAGGTACAGATAAGGTTCGCCGGGGCGGAATGCGAGCTGACCGCCGTTGTGATTCGATTGCGGGTGATTGATCCGGAGAATTTCTCTGCGCGTGGCGACATCCACCGTATCCGCGTTCGCGGCCGAGACTTGCCACTCCGCGATTACGATCTGGTTATTGAACGCACCCGAAATCGGCACCGTGAAGTCCGCCGCGCCGGAAACCGGCTCGCTCGTAAAAGTGTAAAGCTTGCGGAAGCCGGCGCTGTTCGCATCGGCGAAACCGGGATGCAGCGCGACCCCGAGCAATCCGCGTTCATCATAGTTCGGGCTCAAGGAAACGAGCCGCGAGGAGACATTTAGAAATGGCGTCGACAGCGTCTGGCCATTTTTGAACACGAGAATCTGGCCAGTTTGCTGCACGATGAAAAAGCGGCCTGAGCCATCGTTCGGCGCGACGAGGTCGATCGGCGCGGTCAGTCCGGTGACGATCGGCTGCAAGTCGACGCGAACGTTCCCCTTTTGGATCGCAGGAAGCGGCGGCGCAGTTGGGCCGGGGGTCGGGCTCGGTGCGGACCCCGCGACTTGGACGGTCCCGATCATCGCTGCGCCGTGCACCGAACAATAGTACGGGACTGAGCCAGCGGTCGTAAACGTGTGCGAGAAAGTGAAACCAGTGGAGTGGTTGCTGCCAGAATCGAAGAGGCCGCTGCCGGTCGGATACGTTCCGGAAGTCACACTGTGCGGAGTCGAATCCCATACCCACGTCACCGTGTCGCCGACCGCGATCGAAACCGTCGCAGGCGAAAAGCTCATAAAATCCGACGATGGACCGACGTGGACGGTGACGGTCGCGGCGCGGGCGGGAACGAGTGCGAGGTGAACAGCAAGACCAATTGCACCGACGAGTGCGAGTAGGCTTTTTTTCATATGTGACGTGCCGCAGCGGGTGACCACCTCGCACGCCTGCGATGTTTGATTCTCCAAACCAAAACGGCGGGGACGAGCCGCTAAAAGTAACAGCGTTGTTACTTTGCCGCGAGTCTCGTCCGCGGCTAGCCAGCCGGGCAAAACTCTGTTACTAAGCCGCCTATGCCCGCACCGATGGAGTTTCAACAGACGCTAGCAAAGGCCGCCAGTCTCAGCGGGACCTCGTTGCACACCGGGGAAAAAGTAACGCTGCGGCTCCAACCGGCGCCGATCAATCACGGCCTCAAGTTCAAACGCAAGGACCTGCAGGAGGAGCCGACGATCGACGCCACGATCGAAAACGTGCAAACGGTCGAGCGCGCGACGACCATCGGCGAAGGGTCGGTCCGCGTACACACGGTCGAGCATGTGATCTCCGCGCTTTCGGCGATGGGGGTGGACAACGCGATCGTCGAAATGGACGCGAACGAACCGCCGATCGGCGATGGCAGCGCCGTGCCGTACGTCGAGTTGATCAAAAAGGCGGGCATCGTGGCGCAGGAAGCTCCGCGACGTTATTTCGAAGTCCGCGAGCCACTCCACATCGAAACGAAATCAGGCTCGGTGCTTGTGATCCTGCCGGACGAGAGGTTTCGGATTTCCTGCACGCAGGTCGGGCCGGACGGCCGTTTCGCGCAATTCCTTTCGACGGAAATTACGCCCGCGATCTACGAGCGTGAGCTGGCGCCGGCGCGGACTTTTGTTTTCTACGAAGACGTTCAGCCCCTGATGGAGAAGAACCTGATCAAAGGCGGCAGTCTGGAAAACGCGATCGTGGTGCGGGGAGATGCAGTCCTGAGCAAGGAGCCGCTCCGATTCGCGGATGAATTCGTTCGGCACAAAATCCTCGATATCATCGGCGACCTGGCACTGCTCGGTCAGCGTATTCGCGGCCACGTGATCGCGGTCAAACCCGGCCATGGCCCAAACGCGGAACTGGCGCGCGCGCTCGCCCGAATGCGGGGAAAAGAAGTTCCGATCGTGACGCAGCGCGCCTTTCCGCCGGGCGACGCGGGGCTCGATACCCAGCAGGTGATGGGCGTCCTGCCGCACCGCTACCCGATGCTGATGGTCGATCGCGTCATCGCTTTCGAGGGCGACACCAAGATTACGGGCGCGAAATGGGTCACGATCAACGAGCCATATTTCCAGGGACATTTCCCAGGGCATCCGGTGATGCCGGGCGTGTTGCAAATCGAAGCGATGGCGCAGGTCGCCAG
>JALYZW010000306.1 GCA_030945725.1 Verrucomicrobiota bacterium
GCTCTGTCCCGGCTCCTCGTCGTCGAGGACGAGCGCGCCGTGGCCCCCGGCGATCTGCTGCGCGCCGGCCGAAAGCGGATCGAAGAAGTCTTGCTCGAGAAGACGACCTGCCTCACCGATGACGACGCGGAAATGGACGCGGCCGCGAAAACATTATGACCTGGTTCGCGATCGCGGCGTGTTGGACGCTATCGTTTCTGTTTGCGGGAATCGAAGCCGGGTTGCTCTCGGTCGATCCGGTGCGGCTCCGTCATCAGGTGAACCAGCGGCAACGAGCGGCGATGCGATTGAATCGCCTGGCGAAGCACCCCGAACGGCTCCTGATCACGGTGCTCCTGATCACGAACATGGCCGACATTCTGGCGCTGCTGCTGCTCACCCGGACGTTCGTTCAGATGTGCGGCGCGGCCGGCTATTTCGTGGCCGTGATCGTGGCCCTGCCGATCTATCTCTTCCTCCTCGCGGTGTTGCCGAAATCGTTGTTCCGGCGGTTTCCGCTCCGCGCGCTCGCCGCGCTCGGCGGTCTTTTGCAGGCCGTTTCGGTGGTGCTCTGGCCGCTGCTCGAAGTGGGCGACTGGCTCGGCCGCGCGCTGCTCCCGCGGCGGGCGGCGGAAAACCGGCGGCTCTTTGCCGCGCGTGAGGAATTGAAACAAATCGCGGTGCAAGGCGAACACGAAGGCGCTCTCACCGCGACCGAGCGCGCGATGATTCATAACGTGGTCGATTTCCGAAATATCCGCGCCTGCGACGTGATGGTGCCGATCGCTCAGGCAGTCACCGTCACCCCCTCGACCACGGTTGCCGATCTTCTCCAACTCAGCGGAGCGACCGGCATCGATCGCCTTCCGGTTATCTCCGAAACCGGGCAGGCGGTCGGTCTCGTCAACGTCCTCGATATCCTGCTCGATCCGCGCGACGCACGTCCGCTCGGCACATACATCCGGCGCATCGTGACCGCGGAAGAACGCGAGCCGGCCTACCGAATCATCCGACGATTACGCGCGGCCCGGATCGGCCTCGCCGCGATCACAAATCAACAGAAGCAGTTAATCGGCATCGCGACCGGCGAAGAGCTGATCAAACGTCTCGTGCAGAGCGCGTGACGGCTCAGCCTTTTTTTTTCGTTCGCCGACCCGACGAACTGTTCGCCTCCCAGGATTCGTGCGCTGTTCACGAGCGCGACATGCGAGAAGGCCTGGGGGAAATTGCCGAGCATGCGCTTCGCGCGCGGATCGTATTCGTCGGACAAAAGACCGAGATCGTTTCGTAACGAGAGCAGCCGCTCAAACAAGTCGCCCGCCTCCTGCGTTCGCCCGATCAGGTGCAGGCAATCGACGAGCCAAAAAGTGCAAAGCAGGAATGCCCCCTCGCCGCCCGGCAAACCGTCAACATTTTCCTTTTCCGGGCGGTAGCGCAGTACGAAGCCATCCTGCAAAGGTCGCGCTGGGTCGCTTCGATCGTCTGCACCACGCGCTCGTCGGTCACCGGCAAGAAGCCGACGTGCAGCATCACGAGGAGGCTCGCATCGAGCTCAATCTCGGTTTCGAGAATCAGCGTGTCACCCCGATAACGTCTGTTGGTCGCCGTCACCTCGGCGCGCCGGCGTGAAGCGCCAGGTGCCGTTCTGTTCGTCTCCGGGCAACGCCGCGAAACACGCGCCCGAATCAAACCCCGGAAAACACAACCAGTCGACGCGGCCATCGCGACTAACGAGCGCGCCGGTCTGCGTGTCGCTCAGGAATGCGTAGTCTTCGATTTTCGCCATCGCGGTTTGGCCTAACGAGAAGTCGCCGCGAGATTGGCTATCCCCTCGCCGGTCAGGCGAAAGACCGTCCATTCGTCCATCGGGCTGGCGCCGAGTTTTCGATAGAACTGAATCGCCGGTTCGTTCCAATCGAGCACCGCCCATTCCATTCGCCCACACCCGCGCGCCTGCGCAATTTTCGCGAGCTCGATCAGCAGGGCGCGGCCGTACCCGTTGCCTCGCAGCTCCGGCCTAACGAATAAATCCTCCAGATACAATCCGGCCTTTCCGAGCCAGGTCGAAAAGTTGAAAAAGTAGACCGCGAACCCGACCGGCTCACCGCCCGCGAATGCGATCAACACGTTCGCTGCCGCTTCGTCATCAAACAGCACTTCTCGCAACCCCGCTTCGCTCGCGACGACGTCGTTTGGCGCACGCTCGTACTCCGCGAGTTCCTTGATCAGCGACAGGATTAGCGGCACGTCCGCGACGCTGGCGGCTCGAATCTCGAGCGGAAGTTCGTTCATTGTGTTCCACGGAATACGCACGCCGGGCGCGCAAGGTCAATGTCGACCGCGCATTTCCCAGCGCTGCTGAGGGTCTAACGCGTCCGCAGCTCGTAAATCCGCGCGCGCGGCGTGTCTTTTTTGATCGCTCCGACCTTCGCCAGATGCGCCGCAAAGCCAGTGTAATAATCGAGCCACCATCGCGTCCCGTAATAGAAGACGACGTAACGCGCGTTATGGCTGCGGAGGCGGTCGAGATTCGCGATGAGTTGGGCGTCGTCGAGGGGATTGCCGTCGAAAATTCCAAGCTTCTCCGGGAAGTGCCAGCCCTTCCGCTCCGCGTAGTAGAGTAGTGTCGGGTCGCCTTCATCGGCCGCGACGACCAGCGCATCGGGCGGCGTCGTGGCCTTCAATTCGAGGCCCAGCTCGCGCAACTCCGTAGCCGTCGGCACAAAGTAGGGCCGCGCATAGGCAAACGCGCTCGCGCCGAATGCGACGATCAAGAGAGCGGCGAGCGTGAGCCGGAGCGCGTTCCGATTTCGCAGACGCCCTGATGCCCAGTCGCAGGCGCAAGCCCCGAACACAGCCGCGATCGGGACGAGCGGCAGTTGATACCATTGATGTCGATTGCCCCACCCCGCCGCGACGATGAACAGCAGCATCACGCCGAGCCACCAATGAAAGGCGCGCCGATATTTTCCGCGCGGTGCGACGAAGAGGCCAACGACCGCCGCAAGGGTGAGCACCGGCGTGAGACTGACAGTCGCGGTCTGCGCTGCGATCTTTGCATACCAGCCGAGGCTCTCGATGCGAAAGCCGCCCGCACCGAAGAAATGGTAGGGGTAATATTTCTGCGCGATCTGGTAGGCGTGCCAGTACCAGATGGCCGAAGGAACCAACGCGACGAATCCAAAAATCCAAATCTCAGGACGCCGGAAGGTCGCTCGCAATACCTCGAGCGTCCGTCTCCGAGCACCGAAAGGCGAATCGTTTGCACCCGTTCCGCGCCGACCGACTGCCGCAAAGGTGAGATACAAAATTGGCGCGCCGATCAGCGCTGTCGGCAATTTGATGAGCAGCGCGAACGAGATGAGGAGCGCTGCGCCGAGCAGGTCATGAGCCTGTTGGTCATCGAGCCATCGCACGTAAAAATAGAGGCCGATGATCGCCAGACTGAGCGACGGAATGTCCGGCATGAACGCGCGGCTGGCCACGACACCGAGCGGGGCGAAGGCGTAGAAAAACGTCGCCCATATCGCGGTCGTCTCGCCAAAAAGCCTTCGCGTTAACAGGAAAAAAAACGGCAGCGCCGCAGCAAAACAGAGGACCGCCTGGATGCGCCCGACCCATTCCTGCACGCCCGCCAATTTATAAGAAAGCGCGGCTGCGAAGGGCAGAACGGGAAACTCCGTGCCGACGTAGCCCGCCGCGTCGCCGGCCCAATCGATCTGGGGGTGGCCAAAATGGAATCCGTGCTCGTAGTAGTTTCGCGCGATGGCCGCGACGTCGCTTTGCCGCCAGCTCCATTGATCGATGAAGGGTTGGCGAATCGAGATCAGCCGCACCCCCACCGACACGATGCTGATCGCGAGCAAGAGCCAGACATTTCGCGCCACGGCGCGTCTTGGCGCACCCACCCCGTAAAGTCAATCGAGTACCGGCCGGGCTGCACTGATAAGAGCGCCGAGCAGTCAGCATCCGAATCAAGACTCAGAGTGATTATCCTGCGCACCAACTTGCTCGCGGCGATCGCGTTCGGCGCGCTCACGATCGTGTGTGTCGGACAGGAGGAACCCGAGCCGCTCGTCCTTGACGTAGTCGATTTCTCGAAGCTACTCCCGCTCCTGCCCGCGGCACCGGCGGATTGGACCGCCGACGCGCCGGACGGATCGACCACCGATTCGGCGGGCACAAAAATCACCAGCGTGCACCGCGATTACAAGAAAGGTGAAGGCGAGACGGGGCCGACGGCATCGATCAGCATCTTGGATTCGGCGGCGAACCCCGATTACGTGTCCGCCACGACGTCGACCTGGAATCTGAGCACGTCGACGCCGGAGGGTTATACGAAGCCGCTCAAGATCGACGACATGCCGGGTTTCGAGACGTTCGAAAACGAAGGGAAGCATGGGACGCTGTGGCTCATGGTGGCGAAGCGTTACGTCCTGCAAATCGAGACGACCGGGGTCGAGGCGAAGGATCTTCAGGCCTGGCTGAAGCGGGTCGACCTAAAAAAGCTCGCGGCGATCAAATAGCGCACAGAGGCTCGCGCAAGTTTTCAGCTTGCGGTCTAACTCGATCGTGCAAGTTGAAAACTTGTACCACACCATGAGCGACGAGCGAAAAACCCCGGACCAGCGCGCACAAATGACGGACATCGAGCGGCTGCGTCATTCCGCCGCGCACGTGATGGCGACTGCGATTTTGAAGATCTGGCCGGAGGCGCAATTTGCGGCCGGCCCGCCGGTCGAAAACGGCTTTTACTACGACGTCGAATTGCCGCACCGCATCTCGCCGGAAGACTTCGAGAAAATCGAGGCGGAGATGAAGAAGGAGACGAAAGCAAACCACCCCTTCGAGCGCGTGGTGCTTCCACGCAGCGAAGCGCTGGCCATGGCCGAACGCGGAGAGCTTGGCGCGCTCGCTCCGCGCCCCGAGCCGAGCAAATTCAAACTCGACATCATTCAAAACATTCCGGAAGGCGAAGAGATCTCGCTCTATCGCAACGGTGAATTCACCGACCTCTGTGCCGGGCCGCACGTCATGCGCACCGGCAACATTGTCGCGTTCAAGCTTACGAATGTCGCCAGCGC
>JALYZW010000311.1 GCA_030945725.1 Verrucomicrobiota bacterium
GGTAAACGCGTTTGCGACCGTAATGCCGCTCGAGTTGGCCGACGGCTTCGCGGCCCGAAGCGGGCGCGCGGGAGACTGTGGTGGTGTTATCGGCCATGTTTCGTAGAAACGTTTCGCCGACCATTCAGGTTGTGATTGGACGCTTCCTCGGCTTTCGCCCGCACGCTGCGCAAAACACGCATGCAGGTCGCCAGTTCCGTCGGCCGCACATCACGGATGAGTTCTGTGCGCAGGGCTCGCGCGGTCGTGTCGATCTGCGCGATCACGCGACGGGCGCGCCGCTGCAGCCGCACCGTTTTGCACCGGCGATCGCGCACGGACGTCTCGCGTTTCACCCAGCCGGCTTTTTCGAGGCGATGAAGTAAATTGACGAGGGTCGGCTCTTCAATGCCGAGCCGGGCCGCGAGCTCCGATTGGGTAATCGGCGCGACGCTTGTGGAAAGGTGCAGGAGGGTCCGCCATTTCGACTGACTCATGCCGAGCGGACGGAGCCGTTCATCCAGCTTCAGCCGCCAGGCACGGGCCGCCCCGTGCAGGAGAGGGCCGAATGTTTCATGATCTAACGCCGGCATTTTTTCAATCGTTAGTTAGCTAGCTAACGAATCGAGAATCATTCGGCTGTCAACCGGCAATCTCTTAGAGCGTGTCATGCATTTAGATGAGACTCCCCGGGTAAGGCGAGACTTTGCTGAGCCGAAGAAAGGGCTCCGCGAGGCTCGACGGAGTCTTACCCCACCGGCAGCAGCCTTCCCCAAAGTCCATGACCCGCTCTATTGAATCGCGAAAAGAATCACCGAGCGTGCGCGGTAATCGGTCATGCGAACGATCGCCTTCGGCGCGCGCGGAGCCCATTGCTTGCTTTGCGCAAGCGCGGTTTCATTTTCCGGCTGCACGAGGACGTATTGCGCGCCGGCCGGCAAACTCGCGATGTCGCTGCGGTAGATGATCGGCGACCGAAGGTAGAAGAGGAACGGTTGGTAATCCGGGTCAACCGCGTAAAGCGTCGCGCCCGCCGGTAACGCCGCGTCGATTTTCGCGGCGATCGTTCGAACCTTTTGGCGCTGCTGAAGACGTGGCACGATGCCGATCGCATAGATCCACATCGCAAGCGCCACGATGCTGGCGAGGAGCACTGGTAATCGCAGCGGCGGCGGGAATTTTGCCGGCCAACGGAGACGAAAACGGTTCGGGAGATCGAGCCGCTCGGCGCAAAGCAACATCGCGAGATACCAGCAAGCCGGAGCGAGCAAGGGCATCGAATAACGCGAAAGACTTCCGGGCAACAGGCACACGAAGAGGAAGGAACCGAGGATCCCCCAGCCGAGGCCGCGCACCGTCCGCCTCTCGACTTCATCGACAAACTCAACTTTGCCGGCAACGGGAATGAGCAGCAGCCACGGCAGAAAATAACCAAGGCCGCGCGGAATATTTTGGATCCAACCGGCGAATCTAAAGCCGTCGCCGCTTAGCCGGCCCGAGAACTGCCGCGACCAGGTGTGCGCGACGTTACCTTGATGCATTATCTCGAGGCACGGAATCGCCCAGGTGGCGAAGATCCCGAGCATGACTGCGATTCCGATCAGGTGCGGAAAATTCAAAAGCCGGCTTAATTCTCGTCGCCGATAAAGGACCGCGCTTACCACGCCGTAGAAAAAGAGGAGGTGCAATGGTCCTTTGGCGAGCAGGCCGAGCCCGAGAAAAATCCACGGCACGATCCAGGTCAGCCAACGGGAGCGGCCGCGTAGGAACCATGCACACCAGCAAATGAAAGCGAGGCCGGTGAGCGAAGCGTAAAGCGCCTCGATTTCGATCAGGCGTCCCTTCTCGACCATGCCGAAGTTGGTCAACCATGCGAGCGCCGCGACGACCGAGCCGTTCTCACCGAGGACCGAGCGCGCGACGGTCACGAACGCTAATGCAACCAACAAAACGCAGATCGCGGAGGGCACACGCGCGGTCCATTCATTGCGTGCGCCGAAGAGTTTGAAGGAGGCTCCGACCAGCCAGTTTACAAGCGGCGGCTTGCGGAAGTACGGTTCACTGCCGACCTGCGGGACAATCCAATTCCCACTTTCGAGCATGGTCACGGCCGGAAGAATGCGGCGACCTTCTTCGCCTTTGATTTCGAGCGAACCGAGCGCGGGCAAGAAAATTGCGGCCCAAAGCACGACGACGAGGGCGAGGGCGGAGCGGAGCGGCATTGAGGTGCAATGTCCAACGATCATCGGTCACGTCCAGCGGGTAGCAATCGGCGCCCGGGCGGTGCCCGAGTATAATCGAACGGCGCCCGAGTCCGTCATCCTGAGCCGCGCGAGACGGCGAAGGACCTCACCCATTCACGAGCGGTTCGCCGCGGCCGTATGACGATCAGTCAGCGCGCGGGCTGCGTGGCCGGCCGTCCCACCGGCGGTGAATCGTCGTGCTTTTGCGAGATCCTTCGCCGTCTACGCGGCTCAGGATGACGGACGCTGGCGGCTCACCGTCGGTCGATCCGATAAAGCAATGTCTCATGGCCGCGATATGCCGGCGTTTGCAGCACGAAACGCGGGTGCGCCTCCTGCCACTTCGCGGTGGCTTGCGCGCGCGGTTTCTCCTCGGGCGCCATCACGAAGTAGCGTGCCGCGGCTGGCAACTCATCCATTTTCACGACGTACCGGATCGGCGCCTCTATATAGAAGAGGTACGGCTGGAAGAGCGGGTTCACGGCGTACAGCGTCTCGCCGTCGGGGATCCCCGCGTTCACCATCGCCGCGATTGGTCTCACCTTCGGGCGGTTCTTCAGGAAAACCGCGGAGCGCGCCGGAAAAGCGATCGCTGCGCCGATCCCGATCACCGCAACGCACACCACCACCCACTTCGCCGACACGTTCCACCGAGCGCCGCCTAACGACAGCCCCCAGTCGAACGCCTGGGTCGAAAC
>JALYZW010000336.1 GCA_030945725.1 Verrucomicrobiota bacterium
GGAGCCGATCGAGCAGCTCGTCGAACGCGGCGGCCAACGGTTGCAATTCGCGTGGCCAGCCCGTCACGGGCACGCGTTCGTGCAGTCGCGTCGGCCCGATGTGCGCCAACGAGATCGCCATTCTTTCCAGCGGACGCAGCCCGCGTTTCGCGACGGTGACGGCGATTACGGCCGCCGCCGCAGCGCCGAGAACCAGCACCACCGCGAGCAAGGCGCCGAATTTTTTTGCGAACCGCTCATCCTCAGAACGATCCTGCGCGACCTGAATTGTCACCGGCCGCCCGCCGATCGGAACGATCGTGCTCACGAGCGAGAAAAATTTTCGGTGAAGATGGCGATCTTCGACCACTAGTCGCGATCGATCCGCGTTCGGGAACAACCCGGCCGCCAGCCTGTCACTCATTCCCGGACTTTCCGCGATCGTGCTGCCGCTCGAATCGATGACGCGCACCCAATACGGCGTGCGACCGACCGCGCGCGCCGCCTTCAGTTCGTCGTTCAAAAGTTCAGCGCCTCCCGGGTGATCGAGATCAGCGCGAATCGCCGCTACTTTGTCGGCGAGTACGGCGGTGTCTTCCTCGAACGCGTGACGGACGACAATCCAATAGAGGACACCAAGCCCACAAAAGAGAAGCAGCACCGCAGCGAACGCGAAGAGCATTACCAGCTCCGAGCGAATCGAGCGCGGCTCAGTCGAAGTTGAGCGCATAACCGACGCCGCGGACTGTCTGGATCAACTTCTTCTCGAACGGATCGTCTACCTTCGCGCGGAGACGTCGCACCACGACGTCGACGATGTTCGTGTCCGTTGGGAAATTGATGTCCCACACCTGCTCCGCGATTTGTGCACGCGAGACGACTTCGCCGCCTGCGCGGAGAAGGTGCGCGAGGAGCAGGAATTCCTTCGGGGTGAGATTCAGCGCCGTGCCAGCGCGGACGGCACGATGACGGACCGTATCGATCTCCAGGTCCGCGACTCGGAGTTGATCTTCGTGGCCCGCCGAGCGGCGCAGGAGCGAGCGGACCCGCGCCATCAACTCCGAGAACGCAAACGGCTTGACCAGATAATCATCGGCGCCGAGTTCGAGGCCTTTCACCCGATCGCGGACCGTGTCGCGGGCAGTCAGAAATAGAATCGGCGTCTGCGCGCCGGCGGCCCTCAAGTCTCCCACGACGGCCCACCCGTCCTTTTTCGGCAACATCACATCGATGATCAGCAAATCGAAATGCCCCCCCCCCGCGAGCCGGAGGCCCGTCTCGCCATCGCTCGCGACTTCGACGCTATAGCCGGCCTCTCGCAGGCCCTTTCCAACGAACGCGGCGGACTTCTTCTCATCTTCGATCAACAGGATCCGCACGCCGGACCTTACACGGGCGAAGGCGTGGGACTCAACCCAGACTCGTGGGCGTGAACGCGATGCTTGCCTTCCCGGCCTAACAAGTTAAAACCGTTGAACAACCACGGTGCTGCGTTCGTCAATGACGCGGGCCGTTGTGCCCTCAACCCTGCAACAAGATACAAACAATGAAATACTCATCTCAAATCATCGCCGCCGCATGCGTCGCGGCGGTCGCCCTTACCCTCCCGCTCACCGCTTCCGCGGCGCGCACTAAGAAATCGGAGACGGCCAGTCCGTCGCCCGCTGCCAGCGCTTCTGCGTCTCCGTCAGCGAAAGCTTCACCTTCGCCCGCCGCTTCCGCTGCCGCAAAAATGCGACCGATCCCGTTCCACGGGAAGATCTCCGCGGTCGATCCGAAGGCGAAGACCTTCACCATCGCGGGTCTGCTGACGTCGCGGACCTTCAAGATGAACGACAAAACCGCGCTCTCGAAAACCGGCGCACCCGCGACGATGAAAGATATCGTGGCCGGTGAAGAAGTGGCCGGCTCGTACTGGAAGCAGGCCGACGGATCGCTCGAAGCGAAGACGGTGAAACTCGGTCCGCCGACCGCCGCCGAGCAGGCGAAGAAGGACGCTGCGAAAGCCAAGCGCACCGAGAAGAAAGCGGAAAAGAAAGAGTCCGCTTCACCGAGTGCGTCGCCGGCCCCTTCGGCTTCGCCAAAGTCCTAACTCACGTCTCAGGAGCAATCTGAAAACCTGCGGCGGGCGTGTTCCGTCGCAGGTTTTTATTTGGCTGCGGCGCGCGCGGCGGCGCGCAGGTCGTCCACGAAAAGCGCATACTCGCGCGCGCGGGATTCTTCATCCGGCTGACGCAGCAACGACGACGGGTGAACGGTGGCGAGGACGCGTGGCGCCAGTTCTGTTGACATTACTTTCCCGCGTTCGCGGGTGACGCGAAAAGCCACCCCGAAAATCGATTGCGCGGCAGTCGCGCCGAGACAAACCAGCACCTTCGGTTTCACCAGGCGCAATTCTGCTTCCATCCACGGCCGGCACGCCGCGATCTCGCGGGAATTCGGTTTCTGATGAATGCGTCGTTTGCCGCGCGGCTCCCATTTGAAATGCTTCACCGTATTCGTGACGTAAACTTCGGCGCGATCGATCCCGGCCTCTGCCAGCGCGCGATCGAGGAGTTTGCCGGCCGGCCCGACGAACGGTTCGCCCGCCAGGTCTTCCTGATCCCCCGGTTGCTCGCCGAGGAACATGATTTTCGCTCCCTTCGGGCCTTCGCCAAACACGGTCTGCGTTGCGCGTTTATAGAGATGACAGGCGGTGCAGGCCTTGGCCGCTTTCGCGACCACGCTGAGACTCGTCGTCTGCGGAACGGGCGCCGGATGCCATTCGGTCTCCGTCGCCGCGTCGGATTTGCTCGCGCTCTTTTTGATCATCGCTTCCACTCTCCGCGGCGCTGCATTCAGTAACTCTGGAATCAAGGCCGCTTCCGGCAAATTACGCCAATACTTCTTCGGCATCTCAGCCTGCATCGCGTGCACCTTCACGCGGGCCGGATTGAAAATATTCGCGTAGTAGGTCAGCCAGAGCGGCTCAATGGTGTCGTCGCTCGGCGCCTTTGATTTGTCCACACCCTCGGTGAAACGCAGCTCGTGCCCGTCCCAATGTGCGCAGCGATCCGGCGTCAGGATGGACCAGCGCATCCCGGCGAAACGATCAACAAAGAACGATGCGTTCTCTTCTACGATGTGATGCTGCGGCTCGAACCACGCTACGTACCAAACGCCATCGTCCCGCGCGACTTCGCGGAAGCGGACGAACGCGCGCATCTTGTGGATGTCGTGCCGGATCGCCTTCTCCGATTCGCGGAGCTGCGCGATATCCGGATCAACCGCGATGTCCATCAGCTTTCGCTCGCCGTGGGTTAATCGCCAGAGCACGCGATACAATAATCCCCATCGGCGAGCATCCGTATGCAGCGCAACCACGCGGGCCGTTTGCACGAAAGCTTTCGGGACGGAAAACTGTGCGACCTTACTCGCTGCAACGACGTCTTCCGTGTCTTCGAACAGAGGCAGCGCCGGATCCGCCGCGCCAATTTCCTGCCACGCGATCCTCTCGGGAGCGATGCCCGAGCTCAACACTTGGCGAGCAGCTGCCTGCCAGGCCGAAAAATTCGCGACGAACGTTACCTGTTCCAACTACAACTGTCCGGTTACGGCTGTCGTTCCCGCCGCAAAAAGAGCCAGCTGCTGATCCGGCGGTGCAAATCGTCGACGCACCTCCGCCGGGTCGGACGACAACTCTTTCGTGACGTAATCCGCGACAAGAATAAATGGCATCAGCTTCCTCACCGGCAGATGCAATCGAGTGAGATCGTCGAACCGTAATTTATGCCAGCGGCGCACCTTCAGGATTCGCTCCACAGACTTCGTGCCGAGCCCCGGCACGCGGAGTAGAAGATGACGCGGCGCCTTATTCAAATCGACCGGAAAGATGTGCCGGTTCCTCAGTGCCCACGCGAGTTTTGGATCGATCGCGAGATCCAGGTTCGGCGCGTTCGGCTCCGTTAATTCCTCGACTTTGAAATCGTAAAACCGCATCAGCCAATCTGCCTGGTAGAGCCGATGTTCGCGGACGAGCGGCGGTGCGATCAAGGGCAGCTTGCTCGACGAATCCGGTATCGGACTGAACGCCGAGTAGTAAACGCGGCGTAATCTCTGGCGCGAATAAAGTCCGGAAGCTTGCGCAAGAATGGTGGCGTCCGATGAGTCCGTCGCACCGACGATCATCTGCGTACTTTGACCAGCTGGCGCGAAGACTGGCGCTTTCTTGCTTTCCCGCCGCTCGGCGCGCGATTGGTCGATCCGCAGCTTGATCCCGTCCATCGCGACCTGCGTGCCCTCAAAGTTCTTTTCCGGCGCCAGCCTCTCGACGTCCGCTTTTGTCGGTAGCTCGATGTTAATGCTGATGCGGTCCGCGCACTTCCCGGCTTCTTCGATCAAAGCCGCGGACGCCTCCGGGATTGTCTTGAGGTGGATGTAGCCGCGGAACTGGTGCTCCACCCGCAGACTCCGCGCGACCGCGACCACCTGCTCCATGGTGTAATCGGCATTTCGGATGATGCCCGAGCTAAGAAAAAGACCTTCGATGTAATTTCGCCGGTAGAAATCGAGCGTCAGCTGCACGACTTCCTGGATCGTAAAACGCGCGCGCGGCACGTCGCTCGAGACGCGGTTAATGCAATAAAGACAGTCGTAGACGCAATAGTTCGTCAGCAGGATTTTCAGCAGCGAAACGCAGCGTCCGTCAGGCGTGTAACTGTGGCAGATGCCCGCGCCGGTGGTGGAGCCGAGCCCGCCTGAGACGCGCGCGTTGCGCTTGGTCGTGCCGCTGCTCGCGCAGGAAGCGTCATACTTTGCGGCGTCCGCCAGGATCGCAAGTTTCCTGCTCAATTCCATGCCTGAAACGTTACGCACGGGAGACATATTTCGCTGCATTAATGTTCAATTGAACATTAATAATTCAATTGCCTCGCCATTCACAATCGTCTTCCACGGAGGGGCGCGCTTCTGTCATCCCGAGCTGCGAAGACCGCGAGGAACCCCGCACCAGAGGAGCGCATACACCGCGGCCGGAACAGCGCGAGCAGCAGCGTCGCGCTTCGTTGCTGTGCCCTGGCACGCCGGAACGCGCCGCCTTTATGGGGGAGATCCTTCAGCGTCTACGCGCTTCAGGATGACGGAAGCGCGAGGGTCGCATGCTCAACCTACTAAAGCCGTTATCATTCGGCCACAAGATTACGCGGCGAAATCGACGGATTAGGTGGCGGCAGCGCTTTGCTTTCGCACTGTGGCCCTAAAGCTGGCGAAACGCCGTGACGTCGCAAAAATTCGTCAGCCAAGGCGCGGTACGCTCGCGCGCCGCTGCCACCGCTATCGTATTCCAAAATCGATTTCCCGAAGCTCGGCGCTTCACTCAGCCGGACGGTCCGCGGGATGACTGTGTCGTAAACGCGCTCCGCAAAATGCTGCCGCACCTCCGCGACCACCTGACCGCTCAGATTTGTCCGGCTGTCGAACATGGTCATCACGATCCCGCCGATCTCGAGGCGATCGTTCGCGCCGGAAGCGCGAACCAGCTCGATCACGCGCACGATTTTCACCAGCCCCTCCAACGCGAAAAACTCGCACTGAATCGGAGTGAGCAATTCGTCGGCTGCGGCGAGCGCGTTCGTCATCAGGATCCCGAGAGAAGGGGGGCAATCGAGGAGCACGAAATCGAATGCGTTATCGGCGCGCAGCGGGGCCAGTGTGTCGGTGAGGCGAGTCAGGTGATTATCCATCCGCGCGACTTCGATCTCGGCCCCGGCCAGATCCAGGTCTGCGACGATAATGAAAACGCCGGCGAGTCGCGTGGGTAAAATTTTGTCCGCAATCGGCTCGCGACCGAGCAGCGGCTCGTAAAGACTTTCGCCCTCCAAATCCTGCAGGCCGAACGAGCTGGTCGCGTTCCCTTGCGGATCGAGATCGATGATGAGAATGCGCTGCCCGCGCTCTGCCAGAGCGCAGCCGAGGTTGACCGCGGTCGTGGTCTTGCCCACCCCACCTTTCTGATTCGCGATCGCGATGACTTTCATGAGCGCGGCACCATCAATGTTCTTAGCTCAAAAGTGTGGCGCCCGTCTGCTTCCTGCCAGAGGAGGTGTTCCGGAGCCGGCAGCATTTCAGTTACTTCGAGCTCGCCGGCTTTGGTCAGCCAGCGGTGAAAAATTTCCAGGAAAAGGTAACTCTCGAAGTCGACGAAAACCGGCTTGGTGTCCTTGTCCCGCCCTTCCGCGCCGCTCCGCCGGAGCGCTTGCTCAGTCGGGCGGATGTAAACGTAGCGCGGCCAGTTTTTTTGCGCGCGCAAGCGTTCGGTCGCGAGGACGAGGTCGCGCGAAATCCCGCTATATTTTCCGGGCGGAAACTCGGCCAGCGCGACGGTCCACGAACGTCGCTGGACGATCACCTTCCCGCAGCGCAGACGCGGAGTGTGGGTGCCGAGACTAAACAAAAACGGATGGAACCCGAGCGGGATGACCCACGCGCCCCGCGCCAGCGACCCGAGATATTCGCCGCTCGTACGAGCGGAGAGGCCGACGTCCCCCGTCGCGGGATCGACGACCACGTCGGCATCCGCCGGCGAAATCGTTCTCCACCGTGGCTGGCTGCGCTGCGACGCGAGAAAACTCGTTAGGTCAGGCATGGCGTCGAGATTCCGAACCGTCGTGGTAGCCGTGAAATCGGCCGCGAAAAAACCGAAGTGAAAACTTGGCTGACCGTGGACGGTGCTGGCAAGCGCTCGGTTGAGCGCCGGCTTATCCGGGCACGACCAATAGAAGCCATGATGCAGCAGCGCGATCGGTGGGTGCAGTTCGGCCAGGATCCATTGGTAGTCGCCGCGTTCTACCGCCGAGGCAGATGTCGCGGCGAGCTGCAAATCAGCCGACGGATAGGTGTATTCGTCGAACCTCGCGTAGTCGAACTTGTTCCGGACGAAATGGCAATCGTCGGCGGTGAGGGACCATTCCTCCGCGTCCGTCCGGTTCGCGAAATGTTCCCGAAAAGCAGCCTTGATCTCCGAAAAAGCGCCATGTGCGAGCCCGACCATCGCGCGGCCGGGGAGAGGCGCTTTCATCATTTCGCAATGGCGGAGAAAGGCGGCAAACGAAATCGTGCCGTCGCGACGTGGAGCACTTTCCAGCAAGGCACGCAATCCGGCGGCGACTCGGCTCGCGGCAAACGCATAACAGTCCCGCCAAAGATCAATCCACGGCGCGCCGTCTGTGGCCACTTCATCGAGCAATTCCCTGCCAATCGAAAGGTCACATTGCCGAATACATTCCTCACCAATAGGATTACCCGCGGAGTAAAGGAAACGGTCCGCACCTTTGCGCGCGACTCCTAGTTGGTCCAACCGTCGCTCCGCTTCGGCGATGATCTCGATTCGCTCAGCCGTATCAGTGGTGGCGGCAAACTTCGCCGGGAGCGCGGCGATCGGCGCTAGCGAATCCAGCCACCGCCCACGCAACTCCGGATCGTTCCAAGAAGTGACGTCCGCGACGAGAGTGTCGAAGGCGTAGGGTTCCATCGCTGGGACCTCGACCTCCCAACGCAGAATTTTTCGCTGTGCTAATGCTCGGAGCGTATCGAGGCTCACGCCTAACGAATGCGCCGGCGTCTTTCCATCGCACCGGTCGAGCAGGTCGATCGTCGCCGGGTCGAGCGCGATCGTCTCCTCGCTTTCGTCGGACACGAATTGATCGCCTTCGATTCGGCCGGCGGGATGGATCCGCGGCGGCAACTCTGCACGGACGGACGGATCGGCATTCAGCGCGGCTGCTGCACCATGCGCAGTCCAACGCTCGAGGAACGCGTGGCGCTGTGCAATTCCCGGAGACGGCGACAAGGCAAATCCACGCGGGGCCTCCGCGACCGTCCCCCAACCTTCCGGCCCGAACGCGCTCAGCGAGTCGTTCTTTGCTGCGACGCGCTGCAGGTAGAGCAGCAGGTGGCGTTCGTGCGCGCGCGCCTGCTTGTTGCGCGCTGGCAGGCCGACGCCGGCCTCCGAGCTTTGCGCCGTCAGTCGCGTGCGGAGAGCGGAATCAACGAAAACAAGATAGGCCGGGAGAACGGTCCGCGCCGACTCGAGGAGCGACGTTCGTGCGTCTTTCAGCTCGCGTTGCAGCGCCGAATCGAGTGTCGCTTCCGCTGAAGCGACTTCCGCTGCGGCGTCCCAACACGTCGCGAATGCCTGGGACGGAACGTCGCCCGCGGGCGGAACGGCGCCGGCTCGAATTGCTTTGCGCCAGGCGCGGAAAAGCTCTTCCGACAGGCCGTGCCCGCGCGAGTGTAGAAGCTGCTCCACACTCGTCTTCGCCTCCTGAAAATGTGCCTGCCTAACGAGTAGTTCACGAGCCGCGGCCGCGGTTTCGTTCGTCGCCAATCGTTCGAGGAGGTCAAACGGAACGCCGGCCATTCGAATCAAAATCGCCGGGGAGACGCGGTAACTTCCAGTCACTGAGAGAAGTAACGGGAGGGTGCTGGCGGTGACAAGTTAAACCGCGGCCTCTCGCGAGATGCGAAAACCCCAACGAAGCCGCGTCGCCGCGGTCGTTGGGGTTCAAAATGCGCCGCTAGCTACGGCAGATGATAGACTTCTACGACAGCGATTCCGGTCGTGCGATTTTTCCCCGCAACGACCGCGGTATACGCTCCCGGCGCGAGCGTGGTGAGCAATGCGGACTCGCGATCGTCCTTCGGGGCAAGGCCCGCCGCAGCGATCTGGGCAGCCTGGTCTGCGTCATCCTTCCAGTTATCGTT
>JALYZW010000361.1 GCA_030945725.1 Verrucomicrobiota bacterium
GTTTCCGGTCACGTTTTTGTTTCTCGATTTGGATCCGGCGGCGGTCGACGTGAACGTGCATCCGGCGAAGCGCGAAGTCCGTTTTCGCGATCCCGGCGCCCTTCGCGACGCGCTCGCCGAGGCGATTCGTCGCACGCTGGAAAGCGGGCGCGAGAATTGGGAGCAGCAATTTCGCGCGCCCGAGATTCCCGCTACGGCGGTAGCCTATCCTCCACTCATCGCATCGTCGGCACAGTCCCCGGCGCTGGCTCAACCCGCAGCCGCGCAGCCGCACGAGTCCGTCATCCTGAGCCGCGGAGACGGCGAAGGATCCCGCCTGCGCAGCTCGGATTTCCATCAACCGCCGGCGAACGGCGCGGCGCGTCCGGTTGCGAACAATTTCCAAATCATCGGAGTGCTGAACAAGCTCTACGTGTTGATGGAGAACAGCGACGGCCTCGTGCTCGTCGATCAACACGCCGCGCACGAGCGCATCCTGTTTGAAGAGCTGCGACGTCGCATGGAAGAGCAGGGGGTTCCGTCCCAGCGTCTCCTGCTTCCCCAAACCTTCGATCTTCCGCCGCGCGATGCGGAATGGGTCGAGCGCAACGTCACCACTTTGCAAAAGATGGGCATCGGCATCGAGCCCTTCGGCCCGAGCACCTTCAAGATCGACAGCGTCCCGACTTTCTTGAATCCCGCCGACCCAGTCGCGTTCATGCGCGAAGTAATCGATGCGCTGAAGCTGGCTGGAAACAGCGCGTCCCCCATGCGGCTCGGCGAAGACATGATCGCAAAGACCGTCTGCCGCCACGCGGTGAAGGCGAACGACCCGCTTGGTTACCTGGAAGTCGAGAAGCTGATTCGCGATTTGCTGGCGTGCGAGCTGCCCTACTGCTGTCCCCACGGACGGCCGACGATGGTGCAGATCTCGTTAGGCGAACTCGAGAAAAAATTCGGCCGAAAGGCCTGAGGACGATTCGCGCTCATTCGCGCCAATGTTTTGCGATCAGCGCTTTGATCTCGGGTGTTTGCAGCCGGTAATTTTCTTCGTGGTGGTGAGGTAATTCCGGAAACCATTTCCACCAAAACATCCCGGCCAGACACGGCATTTTTTGCGGCAGAGCGAGGGCGACTTCGATGCAGCGTTGCTGAATTTCTGCGGCATGTTCGCCCCCGGTTTTGAACGCCCACGGCTCGGCCGCGGCGCGCGCACTTTCGTTGTAGCCGATCTCCGTGAAGACGAAACGCTTGCCGCCATTCTTCGCGGAAAATCTTTCGAGTTCGGTGCATTTCGTCGCCCACGCGGCGGCGATCTCCGCGGCGGATGGATCGGGCGATTTCGTGAGCGGGAAGTAGGCGAGGACGCCAATGTAGTCGAGCGCGTCCCAGAATTTCACGTTTTCGTATTCGTTCCAGTTTGCGCCGTAGGTCAGCTTTCCGTGATAAACTTCGCGCACCGCCGCGATGATCTTCCGCCAGCGTGCCGGGAACTTTTCGGCGTAGCTGAATTCGAGGCCGACACAAAACAATTCGGAATGCTGCGTCTCCGCGAGTTTCGCCATTTCGACGATCCAGGTCTGATAGTCGTTGAAGAAACAATCCCATTCGGCCGTCGTTTCGAAGTTGATTTCGCCGCGCCACGAGAATTTCGTTCCCCAGTACGCGATGTGCGGGATCAACATGGTCGACATCCCGAGTTGATGCGCCCAACTCAGCGGCGTCGTAATATAGTCCGTGCCGGAACGTTGCCACATGAACACGTGGCCATCTTCGCGGACTTGGGCATACGGGTGGATAGCAACGCTGTTCACACCTAACGAGTGCAATTCGGCGAGCGTCTTCTCCATCTCCGGGGTCTGCCACTCGACCCCGGAGGTCTGGCACGACACGGTCACGCCTTTGAAGAACGACGACTCAGCTGCGTGCACCGTTTCGGTGGCGAGCGCTACCGCGAGAAGGGCGAAGAAAATCGAGCGCATAGGCGGGAGATGTTAAACTGCGCTCCGCTCCGCCGTGGGGAATTTTCGCATGATCCTGCGCACCTCGAGAAAGGTCGGGAGGTAGTTCGCGAGCGCGAACGCGATTACCGTCCCCGCGATCACGCCGGCGATTCCGTAGTGCTGCACGAGGAGGATGGAAAGGATCAGATTCAACACCGCGGTGGCCGTTCCGTAAATTGTCATGCCGCTCAGGTGTCCGGTTGCATTCAAGAAACAGCTGGCCGCGTAGAGGTGCGACAGCATCAGATTCCACGCCCCCATCCAGAGCAAAACGGTGAATGCCGGCACCGCAGCTTCACCTGCCCAGGCGCGGATGATCGGAATGCCGAACGCGATGAGGAATGCGACCACGACGACGGCGACCAGGAAGCCGATCCGGAAATTTGCGCGAAAGGTGCGACGAATCCACGCGTAATCGCCTTGCGCATAAGCGTGAGTATACGCCGGCCACAACGAGGGGTAGGCGAGCGTTTGCAACAGCGTCGCGATCGCGAACATGTGAAACGTGATGCTGTAC
>JALYZW010000004.1 GCA_030945725.1 Verrucomicrobiota bacterium
GAGTTGCTGAGCATCAAACCGGCTGGCGCCAGCGACGCGACCAAGCCCGGCGCGACCAAGCCGGCTGCGACAACGCCTGCGCCGACTGCGAAGCCGTAGCGGCGAGCCGAAACCTAGGTGGCTGGCGCGGGCGATTCCCACGCGAGACGCGGCGCATCGCCCCACAGGTCTTCGAGACTGTAGAAAGCGCGCTTATCGCGGTGGAACACGTGCACGATTACCTGCATGTAATCGAGCACGATCCATTGGCTGGCGGGGAATCCATCCATCGCAACCGGCCGGATCCCGTCGTCCTGTTTCAGCCGCGCTTCGATGTCGCCCGCGATCGCTTTCAGATGCGGCTCCGATGTGCCCGAACAGAGCACGAAAAAGTCCGTAAAACTTGAGATCCCGCGCAGGTCGAGCACGACGATATCTTCCGCTTTCTTGCCGTCCGCCAGCTCGGCGCAACGTCGCGCTAATTGTTCTTCCGTTATATTTCTGATTCCCGGTAAAGCTGGCGCTCGCGAATAATTTCTTCGACGGCCGTTGGGACGAGATAACGAATAGAAGCGCCTCTCGCAACCCTGTTTCGGATGTCTGTCGCGGAAATATCGATGTGCCGTCTGACAGCGCGGTAAGGATGTTCGCGCTGCAATCCGGAACGTTCGAGGACGACCAGATCGACCATCGCGCGAAGCTCCGCGAAGCGATGCCACGTCTCGAGCGTGTCCACGTTATCTTCGCCGACCAGAAGCGAGAATCGCCTCTGCGGATGTCGCGCCGCCAAGATTTCGATCGTGTCGATGGTGAAGGACGGTGGTGGGCGATTTAACTCGATCTCGTCGACGGCGAATCGCGGCTCGCCATGCACCGCCGCGCGGACCATCGCGAGGCGATCGCTCGCCGGAGCGGCCGGGCATTGAAGCTTGTGCGGCGAACGAGCGGCGGGGACGAAAATCACCTGCTCGAGATCGAGCGATTCGGCCGCCTCCCGCGCGAGGATCAGGTGGCCGTGATGAATGGGATCGAAAGTGCCTCCATAGATGCCGATCCTCGGCCGGTCGGTCATTGCGATCGTGGAACGCGTTTACTGTTTCGGATCGCGCACATCGAATTTATGATCGCAGCTTATGAACGGCGATTCCCTGGGTCAACTGATCCTTACTGGCGTCCCCGGACCTGAGCTGGACGCGGAGACCGCCAGACTGTTCCGCCGCATCCAGCCCGGCGCCTACATTCTGTTCGGGCGAAACATCGAGAGCGCGCAGCAGCTCAGAAAGTTAATCGACGATCTGCGCGACCTTAGCGAAGTCGAGCCGGTGATCACGATCGACCAGGAGGGCGGACGCGTTTCGCGCCTGCGATTGATCGGAAATGAGCCGCCCAACGCGCAGCAGCTTCGCGACAAAGGTGATGTGGAGTTGGTGCGTCGGCACGGCGCGATCACGGGCGAGCTGCTTCGACTCTTCGGATTCAATCTCGATCTTTGCCCGGTGCTCGACATTTCGTTCGACGACGAAGCCGACAATTCCCTGCGCGGCCGCTGCTATGGCAGGACGATCGAAGAAGTCGTTAGGCTGGCGTCGGCCTTCAATGATGGGATGCGGGCCGAGGGGATTTTGAGTTGCGGTAAACATTTCCCGGGTTACTCGGCGGCCGGCGTTGATGCGCATCACGATCTGCCGAAGATCGAGCGCTCGCGTGCCGAATTAGAAGCGGAGGAGCTCGCTGTTTTCCGGGCGTTTGCGGGGGACGGGAAGCACGTGGTCGACAGCATGATGATTTGTCACGGTTGGTATCCGTGTTTCGACACGCAGAAGCGCCCGGCTTCGCTCTCACAGCGGGTGGTGACGGATCTCTTGCGGGGCGAGCTGGGTTTCAAAGGTCTCGTCATGACGGACGATCTCGATATGGGTGCGATCTTGAACGAATACGGTCTCGACGAGACGATTCGGCTGGCGGTCGAGGCGGGAAACGATCTCGTGATGATCTGTCACCGCGTCGCCGCCATCGAGGAGGTGCATCAGACACTCCGCGGTCTGCGCGCGGACCAGCTAGACTGCGCCTTGGCAAACGTCGCGGCGTTCAAACAAAAGCTTTGCCCACCGGGCGCGTTTTCGAACGCGGATTTTCAGCGGATTGATGCGAAAGTCTGGGACCTGCGTGTCGCTGTTCTCGGTGCCGAAGAAGCGGCCAAACGCAGTCCCGAAGACGGCAAGCGTTCGCCGGTCGAAACTTATTGAACGGCGGCGGAAACGAGATCGCACCTGCGCGGCCGATGATTGACGGCCCTTCGGCCAGCCCATAACGTGCGCGCGTGCAATCCGAGCTGGAGCAGCTGTTGATCCTCCAGGATCGGCAGCAAAAAATTAAGCGGATCGAGACGGAGACGAAGGCTCTGCCGCAGCAGCGGAACAATCTCGACGCGCAGCTCGCGGCGACGCTCGCGGGATTTGAAGCGCTGAAGCAACGGGGCCGCCAGCTCGAAGTCGAGCGCAAGAAACTCGAGCTCGATGCGGGGACTCGCAGCGACAGCATTTCGCGCCTCAAGACCCAGCAATATGAGACGCGCAAGAACGAGGAGTTCCGCGCCATGGGGAACGAGATCGAGCGTTATGCGAACGAAATTCGCAAGATCGAAGACCAGGAGCTGGAGCTGATGGATCAGTCCGAGAGGCTGAAGCTCGAAATCGTGGCGGAAGAAAAAAAGTCGGCCGCGGCGCGTGACTCGGTCGCGCGACAGATTACTGATCTCGACGAGAAAGCAAAGGCTCTGGAGACACGCCTCCAGGAACTCACGAAGGATCGCGACCAGCTCGCGAGCGCTATCGACGAAGATTTACTGAGCCGCTTCGAGCGACTTTTCGCGAGCAAGGGCGACGCGGCGATTGTTGCACTCGACCATGATGTTTGCACCGGCTGTCACATGAAGGTAACCGCGCAAACGGCTGTCCGAGTGAAAGCAGGGAAAGAGATCGCGAGCTGTGAGCAGTGCGGTCGAATTCTCTTCGCCGACTAGGCGGGCATCGCTTTCACTTGACTGCGACCAGCCCGCACCGTCATCCCGAACCGCGAAGATGGTGAGGGACCTCTCCGATTCAGCCGGCGCTTTCTTAGTCGCCGCAACCCCGAAGCATTCGCGTTGTGGCGCGCCCCGACGGATGCGAACGCGCCGCCCGCGATGCGAGGTCCTTCGCCGTCTGCGCGGCTCAGGATGACAGAAAGGCGAGGCGCAGCAGCCGCGGCAGCTACACGTTGAAGCGAAACTCGACCACGTCGCCGTCACGGACGACGTATTCCTTGCCTTCGATCCGCAGCTTGCCCGACTCGCGTGCTTTCGCGAAGGAGCCGAGCGACACGAGATCGTCGAAGTGCACCGTTTCGGCCGCAATGAAACCACGCTCGAAATCCGTGTGGATCACGCCTGCGGCCGCGGGCGCTTTGTCGCCCTCGCGGATTGTCCAGGCGCGCGTTTCCTTTTCGCCCGTCGTAAGGTATGTGCGCAGGCCTAACAAGTGGTAAACGGCGCGAATTAACGCGCTGACTCCGCTCCCTTCCACGCCAAGGTCGCGCAGATACTCGTCGGCTTCCGCGGGCGAGAGGTCGACCAGTTCGCTCTCGATCTGCGCGCTGATCACCACCGCTTCCGTCGCAAAATGGTTCTTCGCGTACTCCTGGACGGCACGAACATGCACGAAGGCAGCGTTCGACTCGTCGCCTTTCGAGATCGCAGCGAGATCACTTTCGCCGACATTGCAGGCGAAGAGCGTCGGTTTCGACGTGAGCAAGAAGAAGTCGCGCGCGGTGAGTTTCTCGTCGTCGGTCAAATCTGCCGTCGAGGCCGGCTTTCCCGAGTCGAGATGTGGCAGCAGCTTTTCGATCACGACGGACTCGGCCTTCGCTGTCTTCGATCCGGCGCGAACTTCTTTCTGCAGGCGATCGCGTCGCTTCTGGAGGGCGGCGAGATCCGCGAGGACGAGTTCGGTGTTGATCACCTCGATGTCGCGCACCGGATCGATCGTCCCGGTGACGTGATGGATGTCCGCATTCTCAAAACAACGCACGACCTGCACGATCGCGTTCACTTCGCGGATATGGCTGAGGAATTGGTTGCCGAGGCCTTCGCCCGCGCTGGCGCCTTTCACCAGCCCGGCGATGTCGACGAACTCGATTGCCGCCGGAATGATTTTCTGTGAACTGGAAAGCTTCGCGAGTACGTCCAGGCGTGTATCCGGAACGGTGACCACGCCGACATTTGGATCGATCGTGCAGAAGGGATAGTTCGCCGCCTGCGCTTTTTGGGTTCGGGTGACGGCGTTGAAGAGCGTCGACTTTCCGACGTTCGGCAGACCAACGATTCCGGCGCTCAGCATCAGGCGCGGACGTTAAGCCAAAGTAGCGGCGTGGTCTATAGCGCGTGCCTAGCGTCCACCCACGGAAAGACGTCATCGAATGGCTTGCCGAATACACGCGATACGAATGCCGTTTCAAGCGTAGGAAAACACTGCCGCTTCGATCGCGGCAATTGTCTGTCGCGTCATCCCGATTCGCTGCCCCAGCTCCGCCTGTGTCATCTCATTTGCGAGGAAGCGCAGCAGGCGGATTTCGTTCGTCAGCTTAGGCACGCCAGCGTCGGCGGTAGCTCGCAACAACCGTTCCGTAGCGTGCCATTTCGGCTGGAAGTAACGCGAACAGCGCTGCGTTGATAATGGCGCAACCGCGATCGCTGAATGGCATCACACAGCCGACGAGAATCATGCCGATCACTCGGGCGAAGTACGGCGCGGCAGCGCT
>JALYZW010000031.1 GCA_030945725.1 Verrucomicrobiota bacterium
ACGCGTCACAATGATCATCCGCGGTCCCGGGATCAGGCCGGCGTTGATCGCCTGCTTTAAGCCGACGTCCGCGTATCCGGCGCCTTCGGTCCCCAGGTCGCGCACGGTCGTAAAACCAGCGAGTAAAGTGCTTCGCGCGTGCGCGGTGGCACGCGCGACGCGAAAGGCGAGCGATTCCGAAACGACCTGATCGTTCCAGGTCGTTTCGTTGTAGGCATGCAGCAGGAGATGCGAATGCGCTTCGATCAGCCCCGGCAATAAAGTCTGCCCGGTTAGCTCGATCACACGCGCATCCTGCGGCGCGTGGATTTCATTCGCCGGGCCGGCGGCGACAACCTTATCGCCACTGATGAGAACAGCCCAGCCGGCGTGCAAAGTTTGTCCGTCAAAGACGGCGGTGGGCCGCAACAAGGTCGGCGGTGTTTGTTCGGCAGCGAGGGTCGCAACGCTCACAACAAGCGATAACACGAAGCAGAAAATTTGAGCGCGCAAAGTGGAACAGGAACGCCGGTCACAGTGCCCAAAGGCAAAAAAGCCGTCAAGGATCGGGCGGCTCAGAGTTGTTCGAAAACGCGGGAAATTTCAAACACCCTACGTAGATTGCGGGCGATGAAAGCCGGCGAAACCCAGACTCTCGAGGGCTTCGAAGTTCGCACCTACTTCGTCCGGGAACGGAACGCGTTGCTCGCCCGCGCCGACTTCGGCGAGCTGTACGTCGATTACTATTTGCACCAGGGCCAGCATGGCTACCAGCACGCGCCCGCGCATGATGCGTTGCTGAAGGAAACGCTCGCCGCGCTGACGCTGCACTGCGCCTCGCGTCCGTGGAACGAGGCGTGGGCGTGGACGATCCACTTTCAGGAACCGCTCCTTAATTTGTTCGTCACCGGCGATAACCGGCGCGGCATCATCGTCGGCCAGATGTTTACCGAAAATGTAAAGGCCGACGCGCGCAATCTCTTCTACGCGGACGTGGTGCGCGAGCGCGGCGAATCGCGCCGCAGCGCGACGCAATTTGAGGGCGCCGAACCGTTCAAGATCGTCGAGCAATTCTACGAAAAGAGCGAGCAGCGCCCCGCGCGATTCTTTCCCTACGGAGCCGAAGATTTCGTCATGATCTCGGCACAACCGGGCTGCGATCTGGCCTGGTTCGAAAACCTGACCGACGAATCCGTCCGCGCGCTCGACGAAAACGAAACGCTCAGTTTGCTCGAGCAACGGACCTACCGCTGGAGCTGTGGCTGCTCGCAGGACCGGATGTTCGCCATCCTCGGCCCGATGATGCGGAACGATGCGGCTGCGCTCTTCGGCGATGACGATTTGATCAAGATCAGTTGCCCCCGCTGCGGCGCGCGCCACACGATCACGCGCGAGGCGCTCGAAGCTTACGTCGCCGAAAGCGCGAAGGAATAGAAGCGGCCGATGGATCTCTATGTTTACCTCAACGGCGAACGGCGCGGCCCGTTCCCCGAGCATCGTGTCCGCTCCTATCTAGCGGATGGATTCCTGCAGCCCAACGATCTTGCCGGCCAGCAGCGGGAGGGCGAATGGAAACCGCTCTCGACGTTCCTCTCGAGCCAGGCAGTCGAGCCGGCCCCCGCGCCGTCAAAAGCCGAACCCGTCCCCGTTCTGGCCGCGGACCCTGCGATCGAGCGGATTGCGAACGACTCGTTAGGCTCGTATGCGCGCTCGACCATCACGGCGAACGAAACGCCCCACTACAAGACCTCCGTGCACTGGATCATCTTCGCGCGCTATGCGGTGCTCGGGTTACTCGTCTTCTTCTTCGTTGCGATCCCATTCGGCATCGCCGTGCAAACCTTCACCAGCTCACATCTCGGCTGGTTCGCCTTGCCGTTCCCGATGTTCATCCTCGTCCCTCCCACGCTTATCTACGCCAGCAGCGAGCTCGTCATCACGAGCAGCCGCGTCCTGATCAAGACCGGCTACTTCCATCGGCAGACGCGCGAGATGTTCGTCTCAAAAATCGAGTCGGTCTCCGTCGATCAACGCGTGCTCGGGCGCATGCTTGATTACGGCACAGTTATCATCCGCGGCACCGGCGGATCCGAAGAAATGTTCGACACGATCGCACATCCAATTGCTTTCCGGAACTCGGTGCAACAACTGCAGACCTCGTCATTGCGTTGAACCTGTCGCCGGACCATCCTCGGTCGTAATGAGTAACACCCCGGCGTTTCTGAAGGCCCGGCAGGAGCTGGACGAGAAACAAGCTCGCAATCGTGCCTGGTGGGAAGCGCTGCCGATGACGTATCGGAACTGGGGCGATGCCAACCGGGCGACGACCCGCGAGCAAGTGATCCGGGATTTTCTGGAGGGCAATCCTTACCTGACCTCCAACCATTTCGCGATGGCGAACAAGGACGTGCTCGAGATCGGTTGCGGCGCCGGGCCAGCGACCTGTTTGTTCGCTGACAACGGCGCGCGGGTAACGGCCGTTGACCTAACGAGTAAGGCTGTCGAAATGACCACGGCGCACGAGCCAAGGGCGACGGTCATCGAGATGGACGCGGAGGCCCTTTCGTTTCCCGACGCATCCTTTGATCATGTCTTTTCGTGGGGAGTCCTACACCATAGCGCGCAAACGGAGCGCGCGTTTGCCGAAGTAGCGCGCGTGCTGCGTCCGGGCGGCACAGGACTCATCATGGTTTACAACCGCGCGAGCCTGCGGTTTTGGCTGAAGGGTCTGTATTGGCTGGTAGTCAAAGGTAAGATCGCGAGCGGTGACGGCATTGCTTCGGTGCAGCGTTTCTACACCGATGGGTATTATCACAGGCACTACACGGCCGACGAATTGACCGCCGAACTCTCCCGCCTTGGCCTCAAGATTACAAGGATGGCGAAAAGCCACATGGCGAAGCAAATGATCCCGATGACGCCGAGAGGCGTGGACGAGAAGTTGAAGGAGCGGTGGGGATGGCTTCTCGTCGCTGAGTTCGTGAAACCCGGATAGCGCCGGTCGGATGCGACGATTCTTCAACGGGCCCGGACCCTGCGGACAACTTTGCTGGATCTCTGCCGTGGGAGTCTGGCTTGTCGCTTGTGCGAGCCAACGTCCCCAAATCCAGGCTCACATTCCGCAATACGTGGAGCTCGACTCCGCGCCGTCCGCCTCCACCGTGCACTTTCCGCGCGGCGTCTATGCTCTCGAATCGACTGACGAACGCGGCTCGTACTACCGCGCGCCGGAGTCCGTGATGAAACACGCGTTCGGCGGCTCCCAGCCCTACGACGGCGGGATCTTTGTCGATCGAAGGGATCCGCGCAAACTTCGTGGCTACATCATTTGGGCGGGCGGGCGCACGAAGATCGGCGATTTTTCCGGTGCGCCGCACACGTTTCGCGACTGAGCGTAGAAGCACACCGTCATCCCGAGCGCAGTCGAGGGAGTCTGTCGCATCACGAATTGATCAACCTATTTTCCGCGAAGAGGTATCTGCGCAGTTCCGTTCCGCGGGCAAAGTAATCGGTCGGCCACGAGGTCCCTCGACTTCGCTCGGGATGACGTGAGTTGAAATAATGAGGGCGGCTCGTACTCTGTCGGGGTGAGCATTTTTCGAATCTTGATTCCGCTACTCGTCGCGGGCGTCCTCGCCGGATGCTTGAATGATCCGATGTATCACAGCGGATTCACCAACGGCTCGAGGAACAAGAAGGGCGAACAGATGCAAGTGACCGCGCCGTCGCGCCCAACTCCTACCCCGAGCAACCGACTGACCACCCC
>JALYZW010000049.1 GCA_030945725.1 Verrucomicrobiota bacterium
CAGCATCTGCCGCGTGCGAGTCCAGATTCCCCGTCGGCTCGTCAGCGAGCAGCAGCGCGGGCTGGTGAATGAGCGCACGCGCGATCGCTGCGCGCTGCTGCTCACCGCCGCTGATTTGATCGACAAAATGTTCCTCCCGGTGAGCCAGCCCGACTTTCGCGAGCACCTCATGCGCGCGTTTCGCTGCCTCCTCCGCCACCACGCCTTGTAGCAACAGCGGGAACATGACGTTCTCGATCACGCTCATCGTCGGCAGGAGATTAAAGAATTGGAACACGATGCCGAGTCGATGCCGCCGATAATCGGTTAACGCCGCGTCGTTCGCGTCATGCAGCGCAAGTCCGTCGACGAAGAGTCGCCCACCGCTCGGAACGTCGAGGCCGCCGAGCAGATGCATGAGCGTGCTTTTTCCGCAACCGCTTGGCCCCGTGATCGCGACGAATTCGTGCCGCGCAATCTCAAGCGAAAGACCGTCGAGCGCGTGCACCTCTCGTTCGCCACTCTTATAGTAACGAGTGAGAGCGACTGCGGAGATCATGGCAGGGTTATCCGCCAGCGACACGAGCGGCGCAAACGGCAGCACGAAGTTCACCATCGTCGACGAGACGGACGAATACATCGTCGTCGATAAACCGCCGTTCCTCCTGATTCACCCCACGCGGCCAAATGGCGCGCGCACGTTGTGGGGTGAGCTGCGGCAGCTGCTCGCGTTTGAGATCGCGAATGGAGGTCAGGTTTCGATCGTGAACCGGCTCGATCGTGAGACGAGCGGTTTGGTGTTGATCGCCAAGACGGCCGCGGCCGCGCGCCGCTTTGGGTTGCTGATGCAAGAACGACGGCTCGAGAAGCAGTACCTCGCGATCGTCTGGGGGTGGCCGACATGGAACCGCACGACGGTAGATGCCGCACTCGTTCGGCAAGGCGCACACGGGCCATCCTCGATCTGGTTAAAGCAGGCGATCCACCCGGCGGGCGCGGCGGCGATCACCGACTTTATCGTCGAACGCAGGCTGCGACGGCCGTCCACCGCAGGCGATCAATTTTCGATCGTGCGCGCGATTCCTCGCACGGGCCGCACGCACCAGATCCGCGTGCATCTCGCCTCGTTAGGCCATCCAGTCATCGGCGATAAAATCTACGGGCCGGACGAGCAGATTTATCTTCGCTTCATCGAGACCGGCTGGACCGCCGAACTCGCCACTGCACTTCTTCTGCCACGGCACGCGCTGCACTCGGCGGCTCTTGGTTGTGCGGGCGGCGAGGAATGGACCAGCGCGTTGCCGCCGGATCTCGTCAAATGGATCGACGGCGATCTACCAAAAACGATCGCGTGAGGTCCGCGCAAAGCGCTCCGCCGCCGCTGCACGCCTATTTTTCCGCGAGGACTTCGACACCCGTGAATTTGATCGCCTTGCCCGCGAAGTGATGTTCGGTCGCCAGATTTAATCCGCCAAACTTCTCGTATTTCTCCCAGGTCGCCTGCAGACCTGCGCCTTCTTTCGGAATGTAATCCCACGCGCGCAGCAGCTTGGTCTGCGGATCCACATACAACAGATACTGATCGGTCGGCGTCAAGCCCACCTGGCCGAAACTGACGCGCAATGTTTCGGACGGCACCCCATTAAAATCCTTCCTCCCCTCCGGTTTCAGATTCACCCCGCGATCGCGCAATTTCATCGGCGCAAGCAGCCAGTAGGAATCGTTTACCCAGCGCGCGTAGGCGAGCTTGCCGTCGCCCTCCTGCGGTGGCGAGTTCAGGTCCACGACCGCGTGCTTGTCCTTCCACGTCACCTCGTCGGTGCCGGCCGCGACGTTCCAGTTGTGCTTCGCGTTCGCGACCGTTTTCCCGTCTGCCTCCACGACGAACGTGAATCGAATTTCTTTAACCTTCCCCCAGTTCTCTCCGCCGCTCGCTTTCCAGACGTCGAGCGCGAGCGGCGGCAACTCATCGGCGGCGAGCGCGATGGATCGCAGCGTTCCGAAAAAAGTGATCGCTAGAACAACGAGTAGCTTCATCCAGTCAGCGTGACAGGAGTCGCGGCCGATTGCAATCCACCACGACGGCCATATCGTAGCGCCCGCTGATGAAATTGCCCGCCGCCTCCCTTGTCTGCGCTGTGCTGTTCGCTCTCGTCTCCGCGGCGCGAGCCGGCTCCGACCAAATCTCGACGCGGTTTAACCGCGAACCGGATTTCGATGCGCCGCGCTTTGAGCTGTCGACCGAGTCGGCCTACATTCTCGGCTGTTTTGGCAACCCGCACGCCTACGAAATTGCCGCGCAATTCGTAACCGCGCGCGTCCGTTGGGGCGCCGTGCACAATGAGAACAGCTGGCTGCGCGGCTACAATCAGGTCTACCTCCTGGCGATGGGCGAATATTTCGCGCGCGGCTTGGAGAACCACTACTTCGGGATCTCGGCCGGTCTGCGTTACAATTTCATGCGACCCGGCAGCCGCTTCACTCCCTATGTTTCCGGCGGCGTCGGCCTTGGCGACGTCGATGCGACGAAAGAGCGCGAACCGGGCGCGCTCGGCCAGAATTTTACCTTTAACATCCTGAGTGCGGCGGGTGTCTCCTACCGCATCAACGCGCAGTGGCAGGCGACCGGTGGCATCCTGTACCAGCATCTTTCGAATGCGGGCCTCTCCGAGCCGAACCGTCCGAATTCGAGCTTGAATGCGGTCGGTCCCCAGTTCGGCATCACCTACCGCTTCTAGCTTTCGATTCGCGCGCAGATGAGCACGGCGGAGGAAAATGTTCTGGTCGTTAGGCGGAGCCTTTTCGACGAACTCGGCAGCTTTCATGGCTTAAACTTCGAGCCGCAAAAGTACCTCGGCGCCCTCCTCTCGCGCGGCCACAATTTCTTTCTCCCGCGCTCGCAGGCAGAGAATGATCCGAGTCACAAACAGATCATTCCCTACGCGATCGTCGCGCATGGAAACCGCGTTTTGCATTACGTGCGTGGCAAGAAGGCCGGCGAGCAACGGCTTGTCTCGAAAGGCTCGATCGGCATCGGCGGCCACCTCAACGACGCCGACGAATCGCTCTTCGCCTGGGACGAGCAAGCCTATCGCGCCGGCGTAGAGCGCGAAGTGAAGGAAGAGATCACGATCGACACCACCTTTACCGACGACATCGTCGCCTTGTTGAACGACGACACGACCGAGGTGGGGAAAGTCCATCTCGGAGTGGTCCAACTGTTTCGCCTGGCCGAACCAAAAGTGCAGAAACGTGAAGCCATGATTACGAATCTTTCGTTCCTGACCCACGACGAACTGGTCACGCGTCGCGAAAATCTCGAGACGTGGTCACAGCTTTGCGTGGACTCACTCGATCACTTGTTAGGCCGGAGCGGCGCGTAGGGGAGCGCCACGCCGTCTCGTCCGGGCGAGCGCGTAGCTGACGAACGGGAGACGACAAACTCACCGACGACATGGTTCGCTATGCCGCGCTGGATTGGGCCGGCCGAGAGTGCCCGCGAGCTTGAGTGCCCCCCGCGCCTCCTTTCTGTCATCCCGAGGCGCGAAGACGGCGAGGGATCTCGCACAGGCTCGCGGGCTCGGACCGCCTCGCGATCATCGAAGCAGCCCACAGTTGCTCCCCTGACACACGGCGGTAACGCCGTTGCGTTATCTCGCGGTCAGTCCGGCGCCGCGGTCCAAGTCAGATTGAATCCGTCGATCTGCCACAACGCCTTCGGATGTGAAACGACAAGATCCATATAGGCGGGCGCGCTCGGGTAATCCAGCTCCACCCGGAACGAACCTCGCGCCTCGAAGAAATAGGATTTGAACTCCACCTTTCCCGTCACTTTTGGCGGCTGAGTTGGCGCGCCGAGTTGACGGAAATGCTCGATCGCGCGGTCCCGATAAGAAGGCGGATACGTCGCCTGTGCGCTCGGGGCGACGTGGAGACTGAAAAACTTCGCGTCGTAATTCACAGCCAGGCGAGTAGCGACTTCGGTGGCAAAATCCTTCGCCTCTTTCTCGGTCTGTTCTTTCGCCTGCGCGAGCCACCAGATGCCCCCGCCAATAATGGCGAGCACGATCAGAACAAAAACAATCCCCTCGCCGCTGGTTCGACGATGGCGAGCGGCTTTCATGGGCAGCTTAGAATGAGAAGCCGGTCGATTTGATGACCTCGCCGTTGAAGATTAACGCGCCCTTCTTTTGCATCCCGGTGAAGGCGCCGAACTGGTTCCGCGAGTTGACCCGGAATTCCACGAAATATCCGAACAACTGCTCGCCGTCTTTGCCTTTCATTTCCGCCAGTTTCGGCTCCGTGACGAACTCCGTCACCGCGCTGGAAGCATCGATCAGCCGCCTTGACAGCCAGTCCTTGATGATCGCCTTGTAGCCGAGCGGATACTGTCCGTACTTCTCCGCGTTTGCTGCGGCTTCGGGGGGAACGCTCGGCAGTGGCTCCGCCGCCCACGCCGTTGAAACGAGGACGGCGAAGAGCGCCGCGCAAACCAAAATCCTCACAACCAAATCATATTGGTCTCGCCGATCAGAAGTCCAGCCCAGATCAACAACAGGGATGATTTCGTTCGCCGACCACCGCGGGGCCGCCATGCCCTCTACCGGGGGCGGCGCGAGCTTTGCGTCATCCTGAGTCGCGCGAGACGACGAAGGATCTCCCACAAACATGTTGGTCTCGTTTAGGGCCTCGGAAACTACGAAGCCAGAACGTGATCTCTGTCGCTGTGAAACGAGGCCGCCTTGCCTGAATAGGCGGGGTCCTTCGCCGTCTTCGCGGCTCAGGATGACAAGACGTCGTGCAGAGCCTCGACGCGCATCCCTAACACGGCTCCGTTACGGCCGCTCGTCGATCGGCGCCGCGATCTTGCCAACCGGCTCGCCGACGTATTCGCTCAGCGGCCGGTAAAGTCGATTATCCTCGAGTTGCTCGAGCACATGAGCGCACCAGCCGGAGCAACGGGCAATCGCGAAGATGGGCGTGAACAAATCGGTCGGAATACCTAACGAGTGGTAAACCGTGGCGGAATAGAAATCGACGTTCGCGTTCAGGTTCTTCCGCTCCTTCATCAGCCGCGCGATTCGCTCCGACATGCGAATCCATTTCGGCTCGCCGAGCTTTTCGCTCAGCTTCACCGCCATGGCCCGAAGATGGGGCGCGCGCGGGTCGAGCGTTTTGTAGACACGGTGACCGATGCCCATGATTTTCTTTTTCTCCGCGAGCTGCTTTTCCACGTAGGCATCGACTTTGTCCTCGTCGCCGATTTCCTCCAGCATGTGGATGACGCCTTCGTTTGCGCCACCATGCAGCGGCCCCTTCAGGGTGCCGATCGCGGATGTAATCGCAGAGTAGAAATCGGTTAACGTCGAGATCGTGACGCGCGCGCTGAAAGTCGAAGCGTTCATGCCGTGATCCGCGTGCAAGACAAACGCGACATCGAGTGTCTCAGACGCTTCCCTGGAGGGCGGCTCCCCGGACATCAGATAAAGAAAGTGCTCCGCCTCCGTCAGATCGTCGCGCACCGGCGGTAACGATTTCCCATTCCGCGCGCGATGGAAGTAAGCGGCGATCACTCCGATTTTCGCCGTGATGCTTCGCGCCCGACGCTCGTTGATTTCGCGCGTCGCCTCCTTGTCCATGTCGGGATCGTATAAGCCGATCATGGAAACTGCGGTGCGCATCACGTCCATCGGGCCCGCAGTCTTTGGCGCCCCTTTGATGAAGTCGACCACGCCGCCCGGCAGTTCACGCTCGGCCCGCAGCGCGCGCGTAAATTCGTCGAGTTCCTGGCGGTTCGGCAATTTCCCGCGCCACAGCAAGTACACGACCTCCTGATACGAGACCTTCCCGGCCAG
>JALYZW010000064.1 GCA_030945725.1 Verrucomicrobiota bacterium
CAGTCACGCACTCCGAGGGCCGAACATGATGATCGCAGCACCGGCCAGGCAGATGGAAGCCCCGAGAACTTCCCAGCGGTGAGGTTGGCGTCGCTCGCCCACCCGTAACCTGAGCACCGAAGCAACAATGTAAACGCCGCCGTATGCGGCATCGGGTGACACATTGCCCGCAGTATAGCGGTTGGCAGACCAGTGATTTCGCCTCAAACTTGGACTCTACCCAGGTTTGAATCAGTGGAGGGCGCGCTGCTTTTATCTTTGCACCACAGCGCATCGACGCTCCAACTCCCCGGAGTGTGAAAGATCATGAAAAAGAAAACCCAGCAGTACACGAGAGCAAGTTCGCCCCCATTCATTATCGGGAAAAACTGTGATTCAATTGTAGGCACGGTTCCCACATAAAACATGAAGTACGCTACCGCCATCTCGCCGCTCGCGAGAAACGCTGCGATGCGCGTAAACAATCCAAGCGCGATTAGAAGTCCGCAGACAAGTTCGATAATGCCAGCGATGAAGGCCAGCCCATCCACCCCGTGACCGCCACCGGGATAGCCTCTTCGAAGAAATTTCCAGCCATCATTAACCCGGCAAGCAACTCTTTGCGGCGCCGCTGTTCGACGCAGGCCGCGGCTCGGGTCCGCCGACGATACTTGCGGGTGCCCGATTATTGGCGAGGAAGCGCTCCGGCCCGGCGCCACGTGGTCACGCTTGGTGGCCAGCATCAACGGTATTCATCCGCCGGGCGTCAGCTTCGTTTCTACGCAACGGCGTCAGATTCGCGGAAAACATTCATCGTAGTCTATAAAGATCGAGGACTCGCGCGACTTCTTCTTATACGATAAGCCCCTTCGCGACAGGCATTAGTGGAACGTGTTGACGATATTCTTTCACTTTTTGTTGACGCTATTGTTTCTAAATCTGTTGAATTTATTTATTCCCCCCACATTCGGATAAAGCCGCTCGAAGGATTCGCCACCCGCGGGCACGAAATTTGCAGCGGTTAGTTCCTCCCGCCAATGCCCGTCGCTACACCGAACACCGTCATGGATTTCCCGGATGATCCTTTGAAATGGGACGGCTGGAGCAAGTACAAGGCGGAAAATCCTTACGATCGCCTCTGCCTCGATGCGAGAGCGAAGCCAACCGATGAGCTGATCCAGCAGCATTGCACTGCGCTCGTGCAGTGGTGGCAGAAGAAGGTGCCACTAAAGAATCAGCCGACGAATCCGATGGCCCAGTTACTCGGGCGCGGGATCGACGAAGCTTCGCGCTACCTCGTGGAAGGGCGCGTGCAATTACTCGATCCGGCGCGACGGCGTCAGGTAGATGATGAATTGGCCGCGCAGGCGCAGCACGAAGCACTGGCGGAATTTTCAAAGTACGTCGCCTTCTCGATCGCGCGCAAAGTCTTGACCGCGGAGGCGGAAGCGAATCTCTCCGAATTCGGGCAGCGCAGCGGGCTGACAAAAGAAGAGACGCGCAGGTGCATCGACGAACATTTGCAGCGGAGCAAAGCGCAGCGCGCGACGCCAGCGCCGCCGATCGCGCGGAGGATGCCGGACGCAGTCGGAGGCGCCGAAGGAGAGCAGGAATTCCGACAAATCCTGCGCCTGAGCCAGCTGGACCTGGGCGACGCGACGTGGCTTGTGCGAAGGATCTTCGCCACGATCGCGGAGAACCTCGGGATCCATCTCGAGCGAGCCGAATATTTGCTCGATGATTATCTCGAGGAGGCGGAATCCGGTCCGCCGATCGAAACTCGACCAGTCGGCGGCGCGTCTCCCGTCCGATCGGCAGTATCGCTTCCGACGCCGCCGCAGCCGGTGCCGACGGCGGCCGAAAAATCACCGCCGCCGACGCCCTCGCCGTCCGGATTCAGCAATCCGAGCGACGCTTCGATGGTGCTGATCCCGGCAGGCGAATTCGTGATGGGAAGTGACGCCGATGACGCCGCGCCTAACGAGCAGCCGCTCACGCCGGTGACGCTGAGCGAGTTTTATATGTCGCTCCATCCCGTGACCAATGCGGAGTATGAGCAATTCGATCTGACGCACCGACAAAAACGAATGAAAGGTGCTGACGCGGCTTATCCGGTCGTTTATGTCTCCAGCCTGGAAGCGGTCCGTTATTGTCAATGGCTCGGACAAAAAGATGGCAGAACCTATCGCCTGCCAACCGAGGCTGAATGGGAGTACGCAGCGCGCGGCTCCGACGGGCGCAAATACCCATGGGGTAGCCATGATCGTCGCCGGGGGTTTGCAAATTACGCGGACGCAAGCACGGCCTTCGCGTGGCGGGACACAGAGATAGACGACGGCTACCCAGAGACCTCGCCGGTCGGGGCGTTTCCGCGCGGTGCCAGTTACTTCGGGCTGCACGATATGGCGGGCAACGTCTGGGAATGGTGCCTCGATTTTTACCAGCCGTTGCCAGGGGTGCCGAAGCGAAACCCGCGCGGCCTCGCCGCCGGCAGTAAGCGCATTTATCGTGGTGGCAGCTGGAAATCCCGCTTCTCGAATCTCCGCGCCACGGCGCGCGGCTCGAACGCCGCGAGCTACTCCTGCAATGACGTCGGGTTCCGTGTTGTCTGCGAAATCGGAACCGGTGATTCGCCGAAAGCGGACCCGCTCAACTAAGTCGCCTAACGTCACGCTGGCTCGCTTTTCCCACCAGCGAGCTATTCTCGACTATGCGCGTCCTCGTCGCGGATGATCAAAAAGATGTCGGAACAAGCCTCGCCGCCCTCGTCCAAAGCTGTGGACACGAGGTCGTCCTCGTGGTGGGCTCCGGCATCGAAGCGATCCAGGCCTACACTCGGCTCAAGCCGGACATCGTGCTGATGGATTTCTCCATGCCGCGGCTCAACGGCGCCACGGCTTGCCGCATGATTTTGTCGAAAGATCCTGCGGCGAAAATCGTCATCGTGACCGGCGCATCCCACGCTGCGAGGCAGATCGATACCGGCGCGATCGCCGTCCTGGAAAAACCCGTCGCGCTCGACCAGATCTATGGTGCGCTCTACGACGCGCGGGTCACTGCGGCGAAAACACCAGACCGTCCCTCCTAAGTCGGCGAAACAAGAGCGATTGCTTCCGGCAGCCGGTTCCCAAGGAGGACTAGGCTGACCAAGATGACTGCTGTCGCGAAGAGGCCTACTGCGAGGAGGTCTTAGACTTGTTGTTATGGATAAGCGCCGTAACAGGGCCGGCCTCGGCTCGCAACGATTCAGCATTCACAGCCCCTGACAACAAAAAAAGCCGCCGCGGCATTTCTGCACCCGGCGGCTTTTTGTTAATCTCTCCGTAGCTTATCCCATCCCGAGGGCATTAAGCGTCGGCTCGTCGATCGCGGCCGTCCGAGCCAGTCCTTGCTCGGATTGGTAGGCTGTGAGTGCCTGCCGAGTCAGCGGACCGAGCAATCCGTCCACTTCACCGCGGTAATAGCCCATCTGCTGCAGCTCCGCCTGCACGTCCGCGATGATGCGGTCCGGCGGCTCGGAACGATGACCGACGTAGATCGGCCCATCATAAGCATAATACTCGGACGAAGGATTGTAACCCCACGCCGGATACCAGTAGCCGTTGTTCTGGTAATAGTAACCGCCGCCGATCAGCTCAACGCGGCTGTAATGGGACCGATAATAGCCCTCATCATGCCGTTCCGGATGATAGGAGCGGAACGCTTCGTACTGCGGTCCCTGCCATTGATCAGCCCCTTGGATTCGGTAATTCTGATTGAAGCTGACGGCCGGAACCTGCTGAGGCCTCGGCTGAGCGCGGAACTCAGCGTGCTGGGCTCTGATCTGCTGCACCTGCTGCGGATCAGGTCTCTTAGCTGTCGCGACAGCGCTGCCTTGCGGTCCCTTTGCCTGACCAACGGGTGCAATGGCGGGAGACGCACTCGTCGCCGGAGTGGCGGACGCGGCCGTCGCTGCAGCGGGAGTCGCCGAGGCGGTAGCGGCAGCCGGAGTCGCCGACGTGAGCGGTGCTGCGCTCGCGGGCGCTGACGCCGCTGGCGCCACACTTGGCGCAGGCTTCGCTTTAGCTGCTTTCATATCTTTTGCGCGCTGCTGGCCGCGCCCTTTGGCGGCGGGCGTTGCGGCGGCCGCGGCGGGTTCGCCGGAAGCGTTGGCGGCAGGCTTGGCAGCCTCGGGAGACTTCGGTGCAGCAGGCTTCGCATCGGCCTTCTGTGCCTTCGCTCGGCCGTGCTCCTTGTCAGGAGCGGGCGCCTGCGCCTTTTCGGGAGCCGATACATTCGCCGGTCCGTGCTCTTTCCCGGGGTTTCCCTTAGGTTTCGCTGCGGGCTTTACTTCGGCGGCAGGCTTGGCTTCGGCGGCGGGCTTGGCTTCGGCGGCGGGCCCAGCGGGTTTGGTCGCACCGGCGCCGGGCTTCACTTCCGCGGCGTGGCCGTGGCCTTTTTCAGCCTTTTTCGGGGGGGGCGATTGCTGCTCGTCTTGTTGCTGGGCCGCTACGGCGCCAACTACTGCCAGGGAACAGCCTATCAATAAGCTCGTGAACTTTTTCATATGGATATGTTTGGTCGTTTGGGTTTGGCGATCTATTCATCGCGCGCAGCGTTTTCTATGCGGCGCGATGATCAACCGCCGAACAACTT
>JALYZW010000078.1 GCA_030945725.1 Verrucomicrobiota bacterium
GTTTCCACGCGTCGGAATTTTCCGCGGCTACAGCTGCTCGAGGAAGTGCAGCCTTTCGTTCTCAGCGGCCAGAATATCAACGATGCTCCGGCGCGGCCCGGACGAATTTACGCCCTCTCGAGCGGCATGATGACTCCGAAAACCTTGTCGAACATTTTTGCGCGTCGCGTGATCGAGAATCCCAGGCATTCCATTTTCTTCGTCGGCTATGCGGATCCCCAGTCGCCCGGTGGAATCCTGAGAGCCGCGCAGCCAAGCGAGATGATATCGCTCGATCCTGACGAGCCGGCGCAGCCTTTGCGGTGCAACGTCGAGCAGTTTCAATTCAGCGCGCACGCGTCGCGGGAATCGATTATTGCGTACGTAAAGAAACTGGGACCGAAGAAAATCGTGCTCGTCCACGGTGATCTGCCGGCGGTCGAGTGGACACGCGCACAGCTCGTGGCCGAGTTACCGTCATCCGAAGTGATCGTGCCACCGCCGGGAATCGAGATCGAGTTGTGAAGGATTCTCTCGACGCCGTCATCCCGAGCGGAGTCGAGGGACCCGTGACAGAATCGACGGCCACGCCGCGGGGTCTTTCGACTCCGCTCCGCTGCGCTCAAGATGACGGAGAATAGATGAAAATCGTTTCTTGGAATATCAATTCGCTGCGGAAACGCCAGGAACGTTTGCTCGGCTGGCTGGCGGACACAAAGCCCGACGTCGTTTGTCTGCAGGAAACAAAGTGTACGGACGAGCAGTTCCCGGCCGCGGCGTTGCGCGACGCCGGTTATCATTCTGCTTTTCACGGACAGAAATCGTACAACGGCGTCGCCATTCTTTCGAAGCAGGCGGCGACGGATGTGCGCGCCTCGTTATGCGATGAAGAAGAGGATCCGCAGGCCCGCGTCATCGCCGGCACGGTTTCTGGCGTGCGCGTCTACTCGATCTATGCGCCGAATGGCCAGACGGTTGGATCGCCCGCTTATGAATACAAACTAAGGTGGTACGAGCGACTGACGAAGTGTTTGCGGAATGAGCAGAGACCTGCGCGTGGCCTCGCCGTCTGCGGCGATTACAATGTCGCGCCGAAGGATGAAGATATTTACGAGCCCGAATTGTGGCGCGGCGCAATCATGTGTTCGGACGGAGAGCGCGCCGCATTCGACCAACTCTGCGCCGCAGGGCTTGAAGACACGCTTCGATTGCACCATCCCGAGTCCGGTATCTTCACGTGGTGGGACTACCGGATGCTTTCGTTTCCGAAGAACCGCGGACTGCGAATCGACGCCGTGCTCGCGAGTGCACCGCTCGCGAAACGCTGCATCGACTCGGGCGTCGATCGCGAGATGCGCAAAGGCAAAGAGCCATCCGATCACGCGCCGATCTGGGCCGAGTTCGAGAAGTGAAGTCGGCGGACCGCCGGCGCTGATGGTCGCAAAGCGATGATCGATTCCGCCCGTCGCCGCGTCGCTTCTCCACCCGTGCGGCCGCTGGTGCTTTTCGACGGTGACTGCCATTTCTGCCGTCGGTGGATCGAACGTTGGAAAGAGAAGACCGCCGGCGCAGTCGATTACGCCGCTGCGCAGGACGCGGGCGCACGATTTCCGGAGATCCCGGCCGACGCGTTTGAGCGCAGCGTGCAACTCATCGACCCGCGCGGCGAAGTTTTCAGCGGCGCCGAAGCCGTTTTCCGTGCGCTCTCGTATCGCGAAGAAGGAATCGCGTGGCTCTCATTCTATCATCGGGTGCCCGTGTTCGCTGCGATCGCGGAGACGGCGTACCGCCTCGTCTCAACCCATCGGGCCGCGGCGTCCACGGCGACTCGATTTCTTTGGGGGAATGACGTTCGGAAACCCACCTACGTCGTCACGCGCAGCTGGTTTCTTCGCGCCCTCGCTCTGGTCTATTTTATCGCGTTCATCTCGCTGTGGGTGCAGATCGACGGCCTCGTCGGGCGGAACGGCATTCTGCCGGTCAGTCAATTCCTGTCGGCGGCACGCGAGCAGATTGGATCGGCTGCGCCCGCTGCGCTTCCCACGCTCTGCTGGCTGAATTCGAGCGACGGTTTCCTGCATTTTCTGTGTGGCGGCGGGGCGGCGCTTTCGCTGCTGCTTTTTGCCGAGGTCGCGCCGGTGCTCGTGCTCACCGCACTGTTCGTGTTCTACCTTTCGTTGACAATCGCCGGCCAAACGTTCCTCAGCTTCCAGTGGGACATTCTCCTGCTCGAAACCGGGTTCCTCGCGATTTTCTTCGCGCCATTCCAGTGGATCCCTTCGCGGAATCGGAGTGTTCCGGTTTCGCGCATCGGCTTGTTCTTGCTGAAGCTGCTTTTGTTCAAGCTCATGGTGATGTCGGCCGTCGTGAAGCTGACGAGCGGCGACTCGTCGTGGTGGGACCTGACCGCGCTGAATTATCATTACGAGACGCAGCCGCTGCCGACCGTCCTCGCTTGGTGGGCGCATCAGGGCGGTCGCGGGATGAAAGCGGTGTCGACGCTCGCGATGTTCTTTGTCGAGCTGGTGGTTCCTGTTTTTATCTGGGCGCCGCGCCGATTGCGAGTGGCGGCCGCGGTGCTTCTCGGTTCGCTCCAGATCGCGATCGCTGCCACTGGCAATTAC
>JALYZW010000205.1 GCA_030945725.1 Verrucomicrobiota bacterium
GGCGGGCCGGTCTTTCGCATTGAACACCGCCCAGCCTGACGCCTCGACCAATCCGCCGCTTTTGCCGATCGTCTTCTCCCATCCGCCCGATGCGCGTTTGCCGTCAGCTTGCCGATGCCGCAAATCGGCTAGCGAAGCGCTGTGCACGAGCGGAGGTCTCAGTAATCCTTGCGCATCTAGCATCGTAGCAAGTTCGCGGATCCGACCAGCGCCGGGCGGATAGATCGTCCGTTCAATTGCGCGGGCTGTGTTCACGACGGACGCGAATTGCACGCCGGCGCGGCCGACGCGTTCTTTCGCGGTATGCGCCGCCAAAAAGTAGAGATCGTCCGCTGCGCACCGCGCTTGGAAAAAAAATCCCGCGATCAAGGCGAGAGTCACGCTGGCGAAGAGCGCGACGCGCACGCCCGTGGCTTGAAGTTGGTTTGCCGATTCGGCGATAACAATCGCGACGAGTGCGAGTGCAGCGAGTGGAAGATAAAGTGAGAATGTCACGTAGCGCGACGACAGCGCGTAAGACACGCCGTACCCAATCCGACCGAGAGCTGCGAGGCCGGCATTGCCAAGCGCGTAGCATCCGAGCGCTAACCACGGGGCACTGCGCGCCAGCGCAGCGCGTTTCCAACCGACGATGTACGCTCCCGAGAAGCTGAAAATTGTGAGCGATAACACGCCGAACACTTCCGCAGCGACGAGATGCGATTTCGTCGCGTTTTGCATCGCATTCCCGAGAAAAGCGACGAAGTATCGGCTGTAATCGCCAACCTGTACGTGAGGCGCGAATTCCGGCAGGTAATCGGGTTTGTGATAACCGGAGAAGTAGATCGCCGCGCAGATCGCAGACGCGACGAGCCATCCTCCAAGCCATCGAGGCCAGCGCGTTATTCGTTGCTGAAGAAACAAAACTGGGAACGTCAGTCCCCATGCGAGCAATCCGTTGGGCAGCGTAAAACTGCTCGCGAGCGATAGCGCGGCGCACGCCGCGAACTTTGCGGAGACGGAGAACCGCGAACCGACCACCACTAATCCAGCCACAATGAACAGCGCTGGGAGGAATGACGGAAATCCGAACGCAAAGGTCATCACCTCGTATTGCGCGGGCGTGAAGATCAACGCCGTCGCCGCGCCGAAAACGAGGGCGCCAGCGAGGGCTGAAATTTCAGATCGTCGGAGTAGCGTAAAAACGCCGGCCGCGGTCAGCCAGGTCGTCGGGACAGTCATCCACATCAGGTCTCGTACGTCCCACCCGCCGCGTACGGTCGACAGCAGGAAGAAGAGGCGCGGGACGAGCGTCCGTCCTTCCTGTTGCTGTTCGAAGAGATCGCCAACCGTGACTTGGCCGCGATGCGCTTTCGAGATGAGTTGCGCAACATCCCAGTCGTCCATCTTTGGCACGGCGACCGCGTACCGACCTATCCAGACCGCGAAGAAAATTGCCGGCACGAGCCCGAGCGCGATCGTGATGCCGGAAACGAGTGGCGGCCGTTGGCGGGCAACTTGCCGGGCGGCATGCAGCCAAGCGCGCACGCGACGTTTCGCCGCTTCCAGCTGTGGCCGCGGAACCAGAGCCGCCGCCGTCGAAACGATCGCCAAAGTTACAATCGAAGTGCGGAGACCGTGCGACACGCGCCGAGCGTACGAATCGCGGTAGCGCCGTCAATGGACTTCCTCCGACGCCTGCGTGGCGTCAGTGTCGCGTCCCTTCCAACTCAGAGCTACTGCGCGGGAACCGTCGCGGCGCCGAACGCGGCCGCCGTTGGGGCGTAGACTGCCGTGGCTTCCACTCGCTGTCGCACGTAGCTCGCGACTGTCTGCACCGAGACGACCTTCCGAAAAGGGAATTCGTCGTATGCTTTATTGCCGCGCCACTGCTGGTGTCCTTGCGGCGAAAGATAAAACGTCTCCAGGTCGTTCCGAATTCGACTCAAAAGCACGTCGACGTCCTCGGGCGTCGTGCCTCCGAGCGCGGCTTGCGATTCCAGCAGCCGCGCCGCGCTGTCTCGGTGCAAGTGTGCGCGAGCACCTTCCAGCACGAGGTCAAAACAGTGGACGGAGTATCCGCCGGGAGACAAGTGATCGCGGATGCCTTCAAAGCAAATCGCCCCAAGGTGCGGCATGACATGTTCGAGCACCGAGACCGAAAAAATTGCGTCAAATTGCTCCCCGGCGATTGCAGGCGTGCCGGATCGAAAATAATCCCGGACGATGCGCACATTCGGAAACGCGGCGCAATATTCTTCATAATCGGTCGGGCCGTGGCCGAGCAGGCCGTTGTACGGATCAACGAGGGTTACGTCATAGCCGAGTTCGGCGAGCAGGCTGCTGACGATTGGCTCGCCACCTCCGACCTCCAGGATGCGTGCGGGAGGGGGGACGCAGCGAAGAAGGGACTTCACCATCCAGGGTCGTTGCACGTTCTTAAGATCACCGTTGAGACCAGTGATCTCGGGAAGGTGATCGGCGCTGTCGCAGAAATCGCGCACCGTTGCGTAGCTCGTATTTGGTCCGATCGGACTGTTCACGTAGCGAGCCGTGACGTGCTCGGCAGCAGCTAAACTAAGACGTCGTGACATCGGCCGGTTCTTGTCGTGTGCTCATGACCTTTCCGTAGAATGCTGCGAGCGTTTCAGCGTTTTTCACCCAGTCGAAATGTTCGTAGCAAAACGAGAGTGCCCCTGTCGATAATTGTTCACGGAGAACGCGTTCCTGCCGGAGCGCGCGGACGGCGTCGACGATGGTAAGGGCATCAACCTTCTCCAGCACCCATGCATCCTGGCCGTGGCGCATCGAGCGAGCGGCATTGGTGTTTGGCAGGATGACAGGCCGCCCCATCGCGAGGAACTCCGGCAGCTTGGCCGGCAAGCGGTACTTATTGAAATCGTCATCGCGTCCGGGTTGAATCAGAACGTCCGCGAGAGCGAGCAGCGCCGCGACGTCAACGT
>JALYZW010000080.1 GCA_030945725.1 Verrucomicrobiota bacterium
GAATTAACCGCGATACCATCGCGGCTCATTCGCACCCAGAGAACGACGTTCGCTCCGAGTAAAGTCAACATCCCGGCGATACCTAGCGGCCCGACGGTCATTGGTCCGCCGCCATGTAGGAACAAGGCTGCGCCCGCCGCCGCGTTGAAAGTACCGTGGAAGACGGCGGGCGCGAAGACTGAGTTCGCACGCAAACGCAGATACGCGATGAGCGGCGCGATCAAGATGGTCAGCAGAGTCATCATGAGAACACCGCCGACCGGATGACCGGGATAGTTGTAACCATTGATGATGATCGGTAAGTGCCACAGTCCCCAAATGACTCCAGTAAACAGAGATGCGAACCAAAAATTCATCCGTCGAAGCTCCTGGTAAAGGAAACCCCGCCAGCCTAGCTCTTCGCCGAGGGCTGCCACGGCGTTGACGGTCGCTCCCGCGACAAGGATTTGCAGAGTAATAGCCGCGGGGAGGATACCGGGCCGGGTGAGGAAGCTATGGTCGAGCTGGCGGTGGAGATGCACAAGTTGCTCCGGCGAAAGCTTGTCCGCTAGTTGGGCGTAAATACCCTGGATCCCCGTGACAAATTGAACGCCCGGAAAGGAAGCACTGATGGCCAAGGTGACCGCCGTAAACAACATCGGGAGTAGCCATCCTATCACGATCCAGCGCCAGCGCGGACTTCCGCCGAATAAAACGCGCAAAGGCTGCTTCGCGACGAACCTTTGCGTGATAATACCCGCGAGTGCGGGCGTGAACATGAAGGCGGTGCCCATCATCACAAACCCAACGGAGTTCACGTGGCTGCCTCGGCCGAAGAAAATGAAAGCCAGCGGCCACGCGAGGACGTAAGCCAGGCTGACGAACACGACGATCCTTCGCGACCGGCTCACGATCGACCGGATATCAGGTGCACGCGGTGCCGTCGAGCCCGTCCCGAACGAAATAGTCGCGGAGAAGAAATCATGCTAGGCAGGGGAATGCTGTTCCTGCGGCGATTGCACCTTTATCTCGGCTGCCTTTTCGCGCCGGCCTTACTCTTTTTTGCCATTTCCGGAGCGTGGCAGCTCTACCGATTCCACGACTCGAAAAAGGACGGCAGCTATACCGCCCCGCGCGCGGTCGAGGCGCTCTCTGCCGTGCACATGAACTCACACTTGCCCGGAAATGCGCGTCAGAATATACGCCCCTGCGGACCTTCTCGTTACTGGCCGCGGCTGGCCTGGTCGTCACCACCTCGCTCGGCGTCGTGATGGCTTTTCGATTCTCTCGCACGGTCTTTGCCCCCTCCTTTGTCTGCTCGCCGGTGTCATCATTCCCGGGTTTGTGCTTTGGATTTATCGCTGAGTTATATGACTCCACTTTCTCTGATGGTCGCGGTATGCGTCATCGGCGAAAAACAAATCTCGCTAAACTTCCGGGCGGTCCTCGTTCCGCCTATCTCGCTTTGCGACCGGCGCAACCCGTGGCAACATCCCCGATGCTCCAGAGAAAATCTCGGCCGATCGCGGGATTTGCGATGCCGGTTGCGGTCGCCACTTTATTTGTGCTGACCCTGGAATCTCGCGCAGACCCGGTCGTGAGTTTCTTTGAGTCGCTCGGGAAATCTGTCTCCCGGGCAAATCAGAAAGCGCGTCCGCATCCCCGCCCAGTCCGAGCAAAAGAACCAGCCGCGAGCGCGCAGCGAAACGCCGGGAAGAGCGCGGTGGTCCCAGCTCCGACCGCCGCACCGGGCCGTTTGCCGACTGAGCAACCGCAAACGGCCACCGTTGTGCCGTCTGCTCCGCCTCAGAATTCTCCGCCGCAGGTGGTAATCCGGAAGGCCGTCGCCATCAATCCGGAAACGCATAGCGTGAGCCGCGACATCCCCTACGCCATGCCGGTTCCGAACGCGCCCGGCTACGTTACCAGCCCGTTCGCGCCTAACGAAGGGTGGGTCGACGTCCGTGGCTTCCGGGTCGGCACGGAAGTGAAGGATCCGTACACCGGAAAGTTTTTTCTCACGCCGTAGTTTCGCCGCTTCGAACCGGCAGGTGCGAATTGGTTCGTTTGCGCGATAGTCGTTTCCGGTGCCATTCTCCTCGTTAGGTCTCGACGACCGAATTCTCCAAGCCATCCAGGAAGCGGGCTACACCGAACCGACCCCAATTCAGGCGGCCGCCATCCCGGAAGTGATCGCCGGCCGCGACGTGATCGGCATCGCGCAAACCGGCACCGGCAAAACGGCGGCATTCGTTTTACCAATCCTGACGCAAATTGTCCGCCGTGGCGCGGAGGCGCGTCGCGGTATGCGCGCGCTCGTCGTCGCGCCGACTCGCGAGCTCGTGGTCCAGATCGAGGAAAACGTGCGCGCCTATGCGAAACATCTACCGGTGCGAATGGCGACGGTGTTCGGCGGAGTGAGTGAGAAGCCGCAGATCGAAGCGCTGCGCTCCGGTGTGGAGCTCGTGGTCGCTACTCCGGGCCGCCTGATCGATCTCATGGGCCAGCGGCAGACGAACTTTTCCGGGATTGAATTTCTCGTGCTCGACGAGGCCGATCGGATGCTCGACATGGGATTTCTGCCGCCGATCCGGCGGATCGTCAAGGCGCTCCCGCAGAAGCGGCAAACGTTGATGTTTTCCGCCACGCTCTCGCGCGAGATCGAAGCGCTCACGCACGAATTTCAGCGGTCGCCGAAGGTGATCGAGATTGGCCGTCGCGCGAACCCGGCCGAGACCGTCACGCAGTTCGTTTTCGAGGTGCGGCAGCACCTGAAACCGTCACTCCTGCTGCATCTCCTGCGCGATCCGCAGTTCGACACTGTCCTCGTCTTCACTCGCACCAAGCATGGCGCCGACCGCATCGCACGCCGCCTCGAGGGTAGCGGCATCAAGACCGGCACGATCCATTCGAACCGCTCGCAAAACCAGCGGCTTCGCGCGCTGAAAGATTTCAAGTCGGGCATTGTCCGAGTGCTGGTGGCGACCGATATCGCCGCGCGCGGAATCGACGTGGATGGAATCTCGCACGTCGTGAACTACGACTTTCCGATGCACTCAGAAGATTACGTCCACCGCATTGGGAGGACCGGTCGCGCCCATGCGGTCGGGGATGCGATCAGCTTCGTGACGCCGGACGATCAGGATGCGCTGCGCGCGCTTGAGCGGTTCATCGGCCGCGGCATTGTGCGCAAGCGCGCCGAAGGCTTTGATTACGACATCGCGTCCGCTCCGCGCGAAGATCATCCGCGCGGTCAGCCGCACGGGGACGTGCGCGAGCGCCGCGCCCGACCGAAAGGCAGCGTGCCCGGCAGCTCTGGGCGCACGGCCCCGCGCACTGCGCAGCCAGCCGCGCCGGCCGCAAAGCGAAATCGCTGGGGCCGCCGCGCGCGCTAGTGCGATACGTCGCGTTTCTCCGCGCGATCAACGTGGGCAGCCACGTCATCAAGATGGAGCGGCTCCGCGACATCTTCGTCGGAATTAACCTCCGCGGAGTCGAGACCTTCATCGCAAGTGGGAACGTGATCTTCGAATCCCCGGAGAAGGCACTCGCGTTAGAAAAAAAGCTCGAGGCCGAATTGCAGCGCGCACTCGGGTACGCGGTCGCGACGTTTCTTCGATCCGAGGCGGATCTTCGGACGCTCGCATCTCGGACGCCGTTTCCTACAGACGAGATCGACGGCGGCGCTAATGTTGTCTACATCGCGTTTCTGCAACGCCGTCCGGATGTCGAATTGACCGCGAAATTGATGGCGCGACGCAACGACGTCGATGATTTCCACGTCGTCGGCCGCGCAGTCTACTGGCTGCAACGACGGGCGCGCGGCGACTCGCAGGTTTCCGGCGCCCAGCTCGAGAAGATTCTCCGAAGGGCCGCGACAATTCGCAACGTCACAACCGTGAACCGTCTGGTCGCAAAGCTGGACCTCACACGCGCTTGAGTTCGCGGATTCCTTCGAGCAAACGCGCAATTTCGTCGCTCGTCGTGTAACACGCGCATCCCGCCCGGACGAGGCCATCGCGCGTTTGGCCGAGGCGTTCGACGATGGTCGTCGCGTAGAAGTCACCGTTTGACGCGAAGACGCCGCGCTGCGCGAGTTGGCGCGACACTTCGATTGACGGGATGTCCGTGACCGTGAACGCGACCGTCGGCGTGCGCGGTTTGTCCGGAGCCGGCCCATACGTTTGGACGCCATCGATGGCGGACAAGCCCTCCCAGAGCTGCTCGAGAAGCGCGGCACCGCGTCCATGCAGCTCAGTAAATCCAAGCTCGAGTCGGTCACGACGGCTATGGCCTTCTGCGAGTGATGCGAGAAAATCGACCGCCGCGGCGGCGCCTGCCATTCCTTCAAAATTTTGCGTGCCGGTCTCGACGCGATCCGGCGCGTTGTTCGGGGACGGCAATAGCTTTGGAAAATCGATTTCCTCGAGTAGCTCGCGACGTCCGTAGAGCACGCCGATGTGTGGACCGTAAAATTTGTAGGCGGAACAGCTCAGGAAATCGCAATCGAAATCGCGAACATCGACCAGCGCGTGCGGTGCATACGCGACTGCGTCCACGAAAATCTGTGCGCCGTTTTCATGGGCGAGCGCGGCGGCCCGGCGCACATCAGTGATCGTTCCGAGCGCATTCGAGGCGGCGCCGATCGCGACGAGTTTTGTGCGGGCGCTGAGCTGGCGGGTAAAGTCGTCCCAATCCAGCTGACCGGTCGCGACGTTCATTTTCGCAAGGCGAACGGTGACGCCGCGCTCTTTCTCTAGCGCGCGCCACGGCGCGACGTTCGCGTGGTGATCGAGCTCAGTGACGATGATTTCGTCGCCGGGGCCGAAGGCGCGACCGAGTGCGCGCGCGAGATGAAACGTCAGCGTCGTCATATTCGCGCCGAAGGCGATTTCGTTCGGCGCTGCGCTCAGAAAATCCGCTAGGGTCTCGCGTGCACGGACGACGATCGCGTCCGTTTCCTCGCTCGTCGGATACGCCCAATGCGTGTTCGCATTGTGTCGAAAGAGGTAATCGCCGATCGCGTCCACGACCGAACGCGGCACCTGCGTTCCTCCCGGTCCGTCAAAATAGGCGACCGGTTTGCGACCATGCTGTCGCTCGAGCGCGGGAAACTGCTGGCGGATCTTGCTGGTCGAAAGCGGAGGATTTTCCTCCAGGATGCGAGCGCTCACATTATTCAACCGCCACACCTTTCCAGAACGCGACGCGCCCTTTGATGTCGGCCGCTGCTTCCTTCGGCGCCGGATAAAACCAGGCGGCGTCTTTGTTGATCTCACCGCCGACCGAAATGTCGTAGTAACTTGCCTCGCCTTTCCACGGACAACTGCTGTGCGTCTCGCTCGGGCTGAAGTGCTCGCCGACCAGCGACTCCGCAGGAAAATAATGATTCCCTTCGACGACAATCGTGTCGGCGCTCTCGGCCAGCGTCACGCCGTTCCAATTTGCTTTCATGGTTCGAATCTCGGGCCGATTGGGTGTCTGCTCAAACGCGGCCTACGTCCGAGCCATCACGCACGGCGGGCGCAAATAATTGGAACGGACCCTGCTACGCATCATAGGGCAATGCCGTACTCGTCTTTCCCCGCGCAGATGAAAACTTCCGGCGACACGAGCGAGAACAAATATCGCGAACTGTTTGAAGAAGCGCCGATCGGGATGGCGGTCGTGGCGCTCGACGAACGGTTTCTCGAGGTGAACGCCAGCTTTTGCGAGATGCTCGGCTACGCGGCGGCGGAGCTGATCGAGCGCACGGCCGAGGACATTACTTATATCGATGACGTCGAGGTTGGCCGGCAGCTCGCGCAGTCTTTGCTCGCGGGGACGGCCAGGTACACCGGCGAGAAACGCTACGTCCACAAGGAGCAACGGATCATCTGGGTGCGGAGAACCGCCTGCCTCATTCGCGACGCGCAAGGGAATCCCGATCACTTCCTGTTGATGGTGGAAGACATTTCGGAACGAAAACACGGCGAGACCGCTCTCGTGGAAAGCCGTCGCAAACTGGAAGCGGCGCTGCAGGCCAACCAGTTGATCATGGATAATTCGCAGGACGTGATCTGCACCATGTCCGCGACGGGACATTTCCTCAGCATGAACGCTGCGTGCGAGGAACTCTGGGGATACAAGCCGGACGAATTAGTCGGACAGCAATACCTGCAATTTGTGCATCCGGATGATCAGAAGATCACCGCCGAGGTGACCGCCGCACTGCTCGCCGTCGGCAAAGTGACGGAATTCGTGAACCGCTACATTCGGAAAGACGGATCGGTCGTTGCCGTCCTTTGGTCGGTGAGCTGGTCAGCGGCGGACCAACTCATATTCTGCGTCGCGCACGATGTGACCGAGCGCCTCCGGATCGAGAAAGCATTGACCGATGCGAAAGAGGAGGCCGACCGCGCGAACCAGGCGAAAAGCGAATTCCTCTCGCGCATGAGCCACGAGCTGCGCACTCCGCTGAATGCGATCCTCGGGTTCGGCCAATTACTCGAGCGCCAAAATCCGACCGAGGCGCAACGCTCGCGTGTTCGCTACATCTTAACCGCGGGCCGTCATCTGCTAAACCTCATCAACGAGATGCTCGACATCAGCCGGATCGAAGCCGGCAATCTGCAGCTCTCGCTTGAACCCGTCTCCGTGAACGGCGCGATCAACGAAGCCGTCGGACTGATGCGGCCGCTCGCCACCGAACGGGGCATTGGAATTTCCGCAGCGAACACATTCGGCGACCAGGCGTTCGTGCGCGCGGATCGTCAGCGCCTGAAGCAGGTGCTCCTGAATCTGCTTACGAACGCTGTGAAATACACGCCGCCGTGCGGCAGCATCAAGCTCGTGTGCGCCGCGACGGTGGATGGCAAGACGCGCGTGACCGTCTCGGACACCGGCGCTGGTATCGCAGCCGATAAGTTACCGAGATTGTTCACGCCGTTTGATCGCCTCGGCGCCGAGCAGTCGACCGTGGAAGGCACGGGACTGGGGCTCGCACTGTGTCATCGGCTCATGCACATCATGAACGGCGTGATCGGAGTCGACAGCCGTCCCGGATTAGGCAGCGATTTCTGGATCGAGCTCCCCGCCGCCGAATCGCCGATAAACCGGCTCCCGTCGCCGTCGGCCGAAATCGAACTCCAACCGATCTACGCCGGAGCGTATCGCAAGGTTCTCTACATCGAAGACAATTTCTCGAACGTCACCCTCGTCGAGCAGATGCTGGCCGATCAGCCCGGCATCGAATTAATCACTGCGATCCAAGGTGGCGTGGCGCTTGATTTGGCGCGCCAGCACCGGTTCGATCTGATCCTGCTCGATCTCCATCTGCCCGACGTCCCCGGATGGGAAGTCCTCGCCCGCCTGAAGGGCGATGAGGCGACGCGCCACATCCCAGTCGTCGTGATCAGCGCGGATGCGACCGAGAGACAAATCAAGAAACTGCTGGCTGGCGGCGCTCATTGCTACCTTACCAAGCCCCTCGACCTCGCTGAGTTTTCGCGCGTCGTCGCAGACGTAATTCCGACCTGCGGTGCAGACCAAATTGACGCAGCCGCTTAACCGCAAATCCAGAATGTCTCCTACTCTCGCCAACCTGATCACCCCCCGAACTTCGCGCGGCGCGGCCGTCGACCACACGAAGATGAAATTGCTGATCGTCGACGACGAGCCGCTCAACATTGCCTTGTTGGAGCGCGTCCTCAGTGACAGCGGCTACACGCACGTGCAGGCGATCCAGGATTCGCGGCTCGCGCTTGAGACGATCGAAAACTTCGAGCCCGATCTCGTGCTCCTCGATCTCATGATGCCGCACGTCGATGGGTTCGCGTTGCTCGAACAACTCCGCTCGCGCGGAGACGATACTTTTCTGCCGGTGATCGTGCTCACGGCCGATGCGAACTCGGAAACGAGATTGCGGGCTCTGCGGGCCGGCGCGACGGACTTTCTCCTCAAGCCGTTCGATCTGGTCGAAGTGCTGCTGCGGATCGGCAACTTGCTCGAAATGCGTCGTCTGCATGTCCAGTTAGAAATGCAACGCGCGGCGTTTGAAGAAGCGGTGCGCGATCGGACCTCCGAGTTGCGAGATACGCAATTGGAGCTGCAGCGCGCACTGTCGCATGGCACAGCCGCTGAGGTCTCCGACTGCCTGCACTGACCGTTCCGAGACGCAGCGCGTGACCGACGGGCACCGCAGCAGTGGCGCGCTCGTGCGTCGCACTGTACCGTCGCGACGTGACGAAGAATTTCGAGGAGCTCGACTTCCGCTCGACCCCGCTCGGCGATCTCATGCTCCGGCGGCGCCGGTTGCATTCGTTAGGCGGAATCGACGTCTTCGAAGTGAAATTGGGCGACGACTTTTTGATGTCGAGTCTTTTTCACAAGGTCGAAGTTGCGCTGGCGCACCTCGGGCTCGGTGAACTGCGTGGGGAGCCGCTTGACGTTCTGGTCGGGGGTCTCGGTCTCGGCTATACGGCCGTGGCCGCGCTCGAGCACGAGACCCTCCGATCGCTGATCGTCATCGAAGCGCTCAAACCCGTCATCGACTGGCACGTTCGGGGACTGGTTCCGCTCGGTCCCGAAATCACGGCGGATGCGCGCTGTCGCTTAATCAATGGCGACTTTTTCGCGCTCGCTGACAGCGTTGCCGGGTTCGATCCGGATCACGAAGGCAGGCGCTTTGACGCGATCCTGCTCGATATCGATCATTCGCCGCGCGATCTCCTGCACCCGCGGAATGCCGATTTTTATCAACCGGCAGGTCTCCGTGCATTCGCGCGCCACATTCGATCCGATGGCGTCTTCGCGATGTGGTCCGATGATCCCCCGGACGACGATTTCATGGCGATGCTCGATTCCGCTTTCACCGACGTGCGTGCGCACGTCGTCACCTTCGCGAACCCGTTGCTCGAAAGCGATTCCGCGAGCACCGTTTACGTCGCACGGAAGCCGCCGGAGATCGCGCAAGGCGTGAGCGGCGACAGCGCCGGCTGAATAAAGGCAACTGGCTCCTTCGAGGATGCGCATTGCCGTTTCCATCTGGGCATTGCTGTTCTTTGCCGTCGGGTTTCATCCCGCGTGTGCGGCCGATGATGTTCGTGCCGCGCGGCCGCCGGCATTCTATGTCGGCAGCCATGGATGGCACACGAGTATCGTCATTCCTCGCGCTGACATTCCGAAGGGCCTCTGGCCGCGCGGCGTCGCGGAGCGGACGTTCGCCGGCTACACCTTTCTGGAGATCGGATGGGGTGACCGAAAGTTTTACCCCGCTCCTAAACCGAATGCCCTGATGGCGCTCGACGCCGTGTTGTCCCCAGGGCCGAGCGTGCTGCACGTCGTCGGTTTGAAGCCGCCACTCGAGGACGCACTGTCTTGGAGCGCATTGGTTCCGGTGCCGTGCAGCAGGGAGCAGTTCGTGAAACTTTGCGCTGCGCTGGCCGCCACCTTCGAGCGTAATGCGCGCGGTGAGCCAGATACGATCGGCCCCGGTCTATATGGCGCGACGAGTAGGTTCTACTCCGCGGTCGGCCGATACTCACTTCTCAATAACTGCGATACCTGGACGGCGCGAATGATGCGCGCAGGCGGCTTGCCTGCCGACATGAGTCCCGTTGAAACCTGGAGCGCGGGCGCCGTGATTGCACAAGCCCGGCGGCTCGCAGCCGAAAGATCGAGGAGCGCGCGCTCGGTAGTGGCGCCACGCAACTGGCGTTAATGAATCGAGACCGCGACGCCAAACTTCACCCTGCCCGCGAGCCGCACGATGTCCCAGTTCGCCAGTCGCACACAACCATGACTGACAGAGCGCCCGATCGTGTCCGGCTCCGCGGTCCCGTGCAGGCCGATGCCTTTTTTGTTGAGCGCGATCCAGAGCACGCCAACCGGATTATTCGGGCCGGGAGGGAGCATATGAAAATCTTTGCTCCGCTCGCCGTGATTCAGCATTTGCTCGTCGTAGCGGAATTTCGGCAACTTCGCTACGCCCCGGACCTTCCAGTCGCCAATCGGTGATTGGGTCTGCGCGGAACCGATCGTGACCGGATACGCGGCGATCAATTTATCGCCTTCAAATACGCTCGCGATGTTCGCTTTGACGTCGACTTTTACCGAAACCGGACCGGCGGCCGGCGCTGGGCTCGGCGCCGGCTGCTGCTCGGGCTTCTCGCCGGCAGCAGGGCTGGGCGACTCCGGTTCGTCCGGTAATTCGTTCGCCGCGTGCGGTGGTGTTACTTCGCCGCCGGGAGTGATTTCTTTGACGCGGGTCGCGTCGAACGGTTCGACATTCGGCACGTTGATCTGATCGCCAACCTTGAGCGTTTTCATTTTGCCGGGGTTCAGTTCTTCGAGAAATCGCGGGTCGGAATGAAATTTCTCGGCGATTGCTTCGGCCAGGTCGCGATATGGGAGAACTTTTAGTTTTGCCTGCTCAGGAACTGCCGCCGGGACCGGTCCGACCATCTGCGCGTCAGCGTCAGTGACCGTGTAGGGCACAAATGCGGGGCCAAAACTATTCAGGTCAATCCCGTTCACATCGGGCGCCGTGTCCGGTTTCGCTGGCGGCGGGGCTGGCTGTTCGCCGCGCGATTGGCGGAAGAGGGCGAGCGCCTTCAGCGTGAAACCGCCGTAGTGCCCGTCGAGCCGGCCGGGGCTGAAATTCGACCGATCGAGAAACACTTGCAGTCGAGTGGCTGCTTCGACTTGCGCCGGATTAGGGCGTGCCGGCGCCGTTGTTTTTTTCTGCGAAACGACGCGTTGATGTCCCGCATGTTTCCTGGCCAAGGCGGAAGCGCCGCCGCCGCAGACGAGGACGGCGATGGCGAGCAGAAGAATGAAATGGCGCATGCACTCTCATCGCGACGATCGTCGGCCGCGGCCGTGTAGAGTTGTAAAGCGTTACCGGCGGGTCACGCGGACTTCGGCGCGATAGGTCACGCGCACGAGCAAATCGCCGCGTCCGCCCCGCCCCTTTGGCAGACCCTCGCCGCCGATTGTCAGGACTTCGCCGCGCTTCACGCCTGCGGGGATTTGCAGCCGCAGTTGCGACCCGGTCGGGCTTCCGATCATCTCCGTCCCGCCGGCCACGGCGCGTGGCGCGGTAATGCGTAAATCGGTGCGCAGATCAGTGCCGCGCACTTTCCAACGCGCGCTCGGTAACGCACGAACTCGAACCTCCACGTAGCCGCCCTCACACGGCGCTTCCCGAGGCAGTCGGAACCGTGCTCCAGGCGATGTCATCGGCGGCACGGCGAGCGTAAAAAATTCGGGAGCGTTCGGGTTTCCCGGATCGCGCACGACGACATCCAGGGTCGCGCCGCGAAAGAAATCCTCGATTCGCAGATTCACATCGTGCGAGATGTTGCGTTCGATTCGACCGGCCCTGACCGCGCCCTCCCGCTCGGCCAACTGGAGTTGGCGGTCGTAGCCGCGGCGTCGCGCCGGATCACTCAATACTTCATAGGCAGCATTCAACTGCTGGGTATGGAACGCCGCATCGCTGGCTCCGGAATTGACGTCCGGATGAAACTTTTTCGCCAGCGCACGATACGCGGTCGCGATCTCCGCCGGAGTGCATCGACGATGCAGACCGAGCGTTTCGTAATAGTTCGGTTGGGCGGACTCCACGTCCTGAGGCTACGCTGCTAAGCTGAGGCCGTCAGCTTGGCGGGATCGAGCCGTCACGAATCGGCGCTCGAGGCGGTATCGCGAACGCGCGGGCGCCTGACTAACTCGCCGCCGCAATTCGGACAAACTTCGTTCATCGCATGGGCGCACGTTTCGCAGAAAGTGCACTCGAATGCGCAGATGAACGCGATGCCGGACGCCACCGTTGCATTCCCACATTTCTCACACTCAGTTTTCATTTGAAGAGCCATTGTTCGATCCGGTCCGTTGCCGATTCGGGTCGCTTATTGTATCTTGCGCGGCTGATCCGCGCGAGCGTTTCCGCGCTGATGCACAAGGCAAACTCCATCATCATGCACGCTCCGAAGGAGGCGATCTTCGAGGCGGCCGCAAACCTTGAACTCTGGCCGACGTTTCTCCCGCACTATCGATACATCAACTATCTCGAACGCTCCCGGGAGCGGAACGTAGTTGTCATGGCTGCGGTCCGATCCGGCATCCCAATTTCCTGGACCTCCGAACAGATCATTGATCGCGCGAAGATCGAGGTCCGCTTCCATCACCTGAAAGCATTCACGAAAGGAATGCACGTCGTGTGGAGTTTCACAGAAACGCCGGCGGGTGTCCTGGTCGAAATTGCACATGAACTGAAGTTCCGCGTGCCGGCACTCGCGCCCGTCGCGGATCCGATCATCGGCGATTTCTTCATCGGCTACGTGGCCAACCAGACGCTGCACTGCATGAAACAGCACTTAGAAAAACGCAGCTGATGACGCGGGAACGAGGCACACACCCGCCCGGCGCGCGACGACGCGCGGTCCTCACCGGACTCGGCCCGATCACGTGCATCGGAATCGGCCGCGAAAATTTCTGGCGCGGCATGCGCGCGGAGCGCAGCGGAATCACGCGAATTTCCAGCTTTGACACCGACGCGTTTAATGCGCATTGCGGCGGCGAAATCTCGGAATGGAATCCGGAAGCATATTTCCCGCCCCATCGCTTGAAGAGGCTCGATCGGTACGCGCAGTTCGCCGTGGCCTCGGCCAAACTCGCCCTCGACGACTCCGGTTTGCGCTACTCGGTTGACGATCCACAACACCGGGTCGGGGTCAGTTTTGGAACGGCGCTCGGCGGCATCGCGAACGCCGAATATCAGCACGCCCACTTTTTGAAGAAAGGCACACGGGGCGTTAATCAAACGCTCGCGTTGCAAGTCTTCGGCGGTTCTGCGCACTCGAACATCGCGATCGAATTCGGTTTCCGCGGCGTCGGCACGACAAACTCGAACAGCTGTGCGAGCGGCACCGTCGCGGTCGGCGAAGCGCTTCGGTACATTCGCGACGATTTCGCGGACGTCGTCATCGCGGGCGGCGCTGAGGCTCCGCTCAGTCCCCTCACCTTCGGCGCGTTCGCCATTATTCGAACAATGAGTCAATCGACCGGCGATCCCGCGCTCGCCTGCCGGCCATTCGATCTCGAGCGCGACGGCTTTGTCATGGGCGAAGGCGCAGCCTCGCTCGTGATCGAGGAACTCGAACATGCGCGCGGCCGTGGTGCGCACATTTATGCCGAAGTGCTCGGCTACAGTTTGAATAATGACGCCTTTCACATGACGTCTCCGCTGCCGTCGGGCGAGTCGTGCGCACGGGCGATGCGCGACGCCCTACGCGATGCGGGACTCGCACCCGAGCAAATCGACTACGTCAATGCACACGCCAGCTCCACTCAGCTCAGCGACAGCACCGAAACGGTGGCGATTAAGAATGTCTTCGGCGCACATGCGTCGCGTCTCGCGGTGAGCGGGACAAAGAGCTACACCGCTCATCCACTCGGTGCGACCGGCGCCATGGAGACGGCGATTTGCGCCCTCGCGCTCGAGCAACACTGGGTGCCGCCGACGTTGAACCGCGACACTCCCGACCCCGCATGCGATCTCGACATCGTGCCGAAGCACGGCCGCGACACTGACCTCAACTTCGTCCTGAGCAATTCCTTCGGCTTCGGCGGGATCAACTCTTGTGTCGTCCTCGGACGCGCCCCGCAATAACTGCCGCCGTCGCGCACCCGTCATCCCGAGCCGCGCAGACGGCGAGGACCTCACATAAGCATGATGGTGATCGCGAATGGCACGGCAGCAACGAAGCCCCGAAGTGATTGCTGCGGGTCGACAACGCGAACGCGCCACTTAAATCGGAGAGGTCCCCACGCCGTCTGTGCGGCTCGGAATGACGGGCACTGCCTAATGGAAATCGTCTAATAAATCCGGCCGGTTCTCGCGCGTACGACGGAGCGCTTCCGCCTTCCGCCACGCCGCGATCTGCGCGTGATTTCCGGAGAGCAGCACGTCCGGAATTTTCGCTCCGCGGAACTCTGCCGGCCGCGTGTACTGCGGCGCCTCGAGTAGCCCCCCCGAAAAGCTATCGTCGGCCGCGGACTGCTCGTGACCAAGGACGGCCGGCAGCAGCCGCACGATTGCATCGACGAAAACCACGGCCGCGATGGCACCATTCGTGAGCACGTAATCTCCAATCGAGATCTCGTGGTCGACGAGCTGTTCGACGACGCGATGATCAATCCCTTCATAGTGCCCGCAGATGATGATCAGATGTGTGCGATGGGAGAACTCGGTCGCAATTCGTTGCTCAAAGCGGCGGCCCTGCGGGGTCATCAGCACGACCGTGCTCTCTTCGTGACGCAGCGATTCAACTGCCGCGAAGATCGGCTCGGGTTTCATCACCATCCCCTGCCCGCCCCCGAATGGTGCGTCGTCGACGACCCGATGCTTATCAGTCGTCCAGTCGCGCAAGTTATGGATGCGCAGCTGTAACGCGCCGCATTCCTGCGCCCGCTTCATCATGCTCTCGCTCAGCGGCGTCCGGCAGATCTCCGGGAACAGCGTGAGGATGTCGACCTGCACGCGCGCTTTGGCCTAACGAATGAACCAAACCTTCTAAATGCGGTCGCCGCTCACCTGGTAGATTGCGACCGCCTTGAAAGCCTTTCCGTCGGGCAAACCGGTGAGCTCTTCGTGATCGATGACGAAGTCGCCCTGCACGATTCGCTTGGCAATGTTCGCCTTTACGTTCGGCGCCTCGCCAAAGCGTTTCGCATAACGCTCCCGCATCTGCTCCAGGCCGAAGGTGGTCGGCTGGTCAGGAAAATCGTAAAGCTGAATCGTCTCCGCGTAGAACTTCAGGAAGGCGTCGAGATCATGCCGGTTGTAGGCCTCCACTTGCGCCTGAATCAGGTGCTCTGCCCGAGACGCGGCACTTTCGGGCGCAGGGTTTCCAGAGGTCGCGGCCGCGATGAGCACGGCTGCAACGAACGTCGCGATCCGCGTGGTCATTCGTTTCTATTCAACAATCTCAAGCGTGGCGCGCTCGCCATGTCGGGACGCGGCGCTGGCGAGCAAGGCGCGGATTGCCTGAATCGTTTGTCCGTTGCGACCGATCACCCGACCGACGTCGCTCTGTCGCATCGCCGCCCGGAAAACAAAGCTCTTGCCGGAATGCGCTTCGGCCAGGACGACTTCATCCGGAAACTCCACCAGCTGACGAATCACAAATTCGAGAAACTGCTTCACGAGTGCAGTGTAGCGAGTTCGCGCTGCTTGTCACCGCGCCATCTGGCGCGGGAAATTAGCCGACGGGCGCAGGGGCCGGAGCCGGCGACGACGCTTCCGTAGCACCTGCGCTAGCGACTTTACGGTTCTTCTTGATCAAGCTGCGGACGGTATCGGACGGCTGCGCGCCCTTCGACATCCAGTGGTCGATCCGGTCGAGTTTCAGCGTGCTGTTGTGATCTTTTTTCTTCGGATCGTAGGTGCCGATGATCTCGATGAATTTGCCGTCGCGCGGCCGGCGGCTATCCGCGATCACCACCTTGTAATAAGGAGAATTCTTCGCGCCTTCGCGCCGTAATCTGATTGTGACTGCCATATCGTTAATTTTTCATTCGCGCCATTTGCGCCATCATCTTCTTCATCTTGCCCGCGTTCTTCATCATCTTCCGCATCTGATTGAAACGCTGCAGCAAGTCGTTCACCTCGGTGACGCTGCTGCCACTGCCTCGCGCGATTCGCTGACGCCGCCGCGCATTCAGAATGTCGGGCCGCGTGCGCTCTTCGTTCGTCATCGAGAGCACGATCGCTTCCGTGCGATTGATCTGCTTTTCGTCGACTGAGAGGTTCGGGACGTTACTCATGCCGGGCAACATGCCAAGGATATTCTCGAGCGGCCCCATTTTGCGCATCATCTTGAACTGGGCGAGGAAGTCGTTGAAATCGAACGACGCGGTGCGCATTTTGCGCTCCATCCGCGCGGCTTCTTCCTCGTCGAAAGCTTCAGCGGCTTTCTCAACGAGTCCGACAATGTCGCCCATGCCAAGAATGCGACCCGCCAGCCGGTCGGGCACAAAAACCTCGAACTGATCCAGCTTCTCGCCGACGCCGGCGAATTTAATCGGACGCTCAGTGACTTCGCGCATCGACAGCGCCGCGCCACCGCGCGCGTCGCCGTCCAGTTTCGTGAGCACGATGCCGGTGATCCCGAGCGCTTCGTGGAAGTGAGTGGCAACGCTGACCGCCTGTTGCCCCGTCGCCGCATCCGCCACCAGCAAGATCTCCTGCGGCTTCAGGAATTCTTTTAGTCGCTTGATCTCTTCGATCAGGGCGCCGTCGATTTCCTGTCGGCCCGCCGTGTCGAAAATCTGGACGTTACCGGTCTGTGTCGTCGCCCATTCCAGAGCGGCCGTAGCGGCGCGGCGCACATCTTTCTCCGCGGCGTCGGGACGATAAACCGGCACATCGATCTGGCCCGCCAGGGTAGCCAATTGCTCGATCGCCGCCGGCCGATGCAGATCACACGCGATCAAAAGCGGCATGCGGCCCTGCTTTTTTAGAAGCCGAGCGAGCTTGGCCGAGGACGTTGTCTTGCCAGCGCCATTGAGTCCAACCATCAAAATACGCGCCGGCTTTTCGAGGTTCAGCGGCTCTGCACCTCCGCCCAGAAGCGCGGTCAATTGATCGTGAAAAATCTTCACGATTTGCTGACCCGGCGTCACGCTGCGCAGGACTTCCTCGCCCAGCGCCTTTTCTTTGACCCGGCCGATGAAGCGCTTCGCTACCTGGAAATCGACGTCCGCTTCGAGCAACGCAAGCCGCACCTGCCGAAGCGCGTCATCGATGTTCGCTTCGCTGATCGCCCCATGACCGCGCAGGTCCTTGA
>JALYZW010000091.1 GCA_030945725.1 Verrucomicrobiota bacterium
ACGACTTCCGCGTCGGAGATTGTGCAGGTCCTCGTGGACCGCTCGCTCGACGGCAAATCGAGCGCGATTTTTCAGCAATATTCGAAGCTGATGAAGTGGGTCGACGAATATCGGAGGCTCGACGTCCGCACGAATGCCGACACGCCGGACCAGGTCGAAAACGCGGTCGCATTCGGCGCGCAGGGCATCGGTCTTTGCCGAACGGAGCACATGTTTTTCGAAGGAAATCGGATCGACTCGATGCGCGAGATGATTCTCGCGGAGACGACGCAAGACCGCGCGAAAGCATTGGCGAAATTGCTGCCGTATCAGCGAGAAGATTTCGCGGCAATTTTTCGTGCGCTCAAAGGCTTGCCGGCGACGATCCGCTTCCTCGATCCGCCGCTGCACGAATTCCTGCCGCATGACAAGGAGCAGCAGCTCGACCTCGCGAACAAGATCGGCTTGCGGGTCGAGCAGGTCACGCAGCGGGTCGGAGAACTGCATGAGTTCAATCCGATGCTGGGCCACCGCGGTTGCCGGCTCGGCATTGTCTACCCTGAGATTTCCGAAATGCAGGCGCGCGCCGTTTTCGAGGCCGCCGCCGAAGTCCAGAAAAGCGGGACCAAGGTGAAGCCCGAGATCATGATCCCGCTGGTCGGATTCCCGCGCGAGCTGCAACTGCAGATCGAGATCGTTCATCGGGTGGCGGGTGAAGTTTCGAAGGCGAAGAAAGCAAAATTCAACTACCTCGTCGGGACGATGATCGAGATTCCGCGCGCGGCCCTGGTGGCAGATGAGATCGCGCGAGACGCCGAATTCTTCAGCTTCGGCACGAACGATTTGACCCAGACAACGCTCGGCATGAGCCGCGACGATTCCGGCAGCTTCCTGCCTGCCTATGCCGAGCTCGATATTGTGGCGAACAATCCATTCGCGGCGATTGACCAGAAAGGGGTCGGGCGTTTGATGGAAATGACCCGCGATTTGGGCCGGAAAACGCGACCGGACATCAAACTCGGGATCTGCGGCGAACACGGCGGCGAACCGTCGAGCGTGAAATTTTGCCACCGGCTCGGGCTCGATTACGTGAGCTGCAGTCCGTTCCGCGTGCCGATCGCGAGACTCGCGGCGGCGCAGGCCGCGCTGGCCGATTAACGGCCCGCGCTATTTGCCGGATGGCACATCGAAGCGTTGCCACGAATTCCAAGCCTGCTCCCAGTTTCCTTCGTCCGCCCACGATTCGGCCTCGAGAAAATGGAAATAGCGCGGGCTTTCTTTGTCGGCCGTAAAACGCCGCACGGTCACGAGCGCGTCTGAGGTTTTTCCGGCCTGCCGTTGCCGCTGATAGAGCGCGAAGGCAACGCCGTAGTTCCGCGGGTTGACCGCGAGCGATCGCTCCAGGTCCTCCGCCGATCCCGCCACGAGCGAAGAAGGGAGCGCTGGTTTCGGCGCGAAACGTCTCACCAGTTCGACGGACGCGTGGAAGTTACGCTTGCTGGCCTGGTACTTCGCCACGCCGCGCCACGCGAAGCTGGCCCAGTCCGGATGTCCCTCGATGGTGGCGGCGAGCTGCGCGCGATCGCCCCGTTCATCCCAAAGAGAAAAGAGCTTCGCCTTTTCCTCCGCGCTCAATGTTTGCAGATCGGGATCGCGCGCGAGCAAGGCCTCGAGCGCGGCGCTGAACGCGGCACCATTCGCACGAGCCAAATAGACGATCGCCAATCCAGGCTGGCCGCTCGCGAGTTCCTGCAGTCGCCCGATGAGGTTTGGGTTAAACTGTTGCGCGAGGGCGAGCATATGGTCGTACACTTCCGCGCGATGCGAGCCCGCGCGGCGGAGGGCTTCGCGCCATGCGGTAAGGGTGAGGGTTGGCTGTTTCGTTAACCAGAGCCGGCCTTCTTCAAACGGGACGTCGACCGCGTTCGGCTCAAGAAAACGCGCGCGCCGAAAATCATCGAGCGCATCTGATGCAGGTCGTTGCGCGGCCACGCTGCCGAGTGCGCGCAGGAAATAGAGATGCCAGTCGAGAGGCGTCCAGGCGAGGGCCCGCGAAGTTTCAGAAATCGTCTGGTCGAAATTCTGTCCGCGACTCGCGGCCGCCGCGGTGGCGTACGAATTCTCCGCGCCGACCGACCCGGGTAACGGCAACTGCCAGCGCACCGCCGCGGTCCACGCGGCGCCGATCGCAATCAACGCCACGCCGAAAACGCGGAAGACGACCGGGGCAATCGCGCTCGGCCGCAGCTCAACCGGTCGACGCAGGGCGGCGCCGAGCAGGAAAATCGCCGACCACGCGGTCCCGACGCGATGCGCCGACACATCGAGCAAGCCATGAAGCGCAAAAAGGATTACGCCGATCAGAGCGGCCGCACGAAAACGCCGGTTCTTCTCCTCGCCGAGCGGAAAGACGCGCCAGACGAGGAGCACGCTGCCGGCGACGGTGAGCAACAAGGCCGGCCATCCGGCTTCGGCCCAAAACCAGAGCCAGTCGCTCTCGGGATGCAGCGCGCGGGTGTCGCCGACCGACGCATTGCGAAAGATGGCGAAGACGGAATCGAAGTTACCAAGACCGATGCCGCACCAGGGAGAGCGACTGATGAGATGGAACGCATCGCGGAAAATCAGCCAGCGCAACTCCGAGGACATCCCGGCATAGGCGCCGGTGCCGCGCAGATCGAAGCGTTCCAGCGTTTTTCCGCCAAAGAGCAGCAGCGTCGTGAGGAGGACGAGGAGCAGCGACACGCCCACGGCGATGCGCGCGGTCGATCCGCTCCGGCAGGCAAAAAGCGCGAGCCACAACCCCGAACCGGCGACCAGAATCACGATCCCGGCACGCGAAAAATCGAGGACGACCGCTGCGACGACGACCGCGATGGCGAGCGCCCACGCGATCCATCGTTTCCGTCCGTTCCGAATGTCGTCGTAGCCACAGGCTAGGATGACGATCGCCGCAATGGCGAAGACGTTTGCCGTCTGATTTCGATTTGGGAACGGCCCGAACCCGCGTTCGTTATGCCAGAAAGGGAGCGCGGCGTGGCTGAAATAGAGCGCGACGCACAAGCCAGCGAGCGACGCGATGCCGCCGGCGAAAAGGCGGAGTTCGCGGCGGACATCACGCGTCTCCACCTCGCGGGCGCAGACATAATAGAGCCAGACGAGCGCCGCCAGAAAACTGGCGAGGTATCCGAGCGTGACCCAAGGCTGCGGCGTCACGCTCGCCGGCAGCGCGATGCCGAAATCATTGGTCAACGCCACGCGCCAGTCCGGGCGGAAAAACCAGCGTGCGGGCAGGAACGAAATTGCCGAGAAGGCGAGAACGCCTAGAAAGAGGAAGTTAAGGATGCGCCCGAGGGAAACGCGCGGCGGATCGGCGAGTAACAGGAACCCGAAGAGAAGGACGACAATGCCTTCGGCCCATTTCGCGGTCGCGCCGCCCAGAAAGCACGCGAACACCGGCAGAAGCGCTGCGACCGCGCCGGGCCAGCGCCGCCGGACGATCGTCGCCTTTCGCGTGCGGCGACGGCCACCGTGCTCCGGAGGGTTTTCCATCAGGCGAAGGTGCACGTCATGGTATGGGAATAGCTACTTCAAACGAGCCGCTTTGCGACGCGGCAAAGGGAGAAATCGATGCGGAGTTTACCACCGGTTGAAGGGCCGCGGCCATCGCGTACTCTATTGACCCCGCAAATCATCCTATGGTAACCCAACGCACGGAGGGTCTTTATCGCCTTTTCCTGCTCTGCCAGATCGCGCTCGTCGCTGTCCTGTTCTGGTTTGGCGTCTGGGTGATGGTGACCTTTTATACGCCGAGCGCGGGACTCACCTGGGGGCGCTATAGCATCTATTGCGCGCTGCTCGTCGCGGGAATGGCGGCGGAATCGCTGAGCCGCGATGGCTCGAAAAACTATTTCCTGCAGAATGAATTACTGCGCCAGCACCGCCTCAGCCTGCGCCAAACTTTGGCCAGCATCGGCGCGCTCGTGCTCTACCTGATCGCGACGAAAGACGCATTCATCTCGCGCGTCTTTTTCTTCAACTTCGTGCCATGGCTCTACGTCGCGTTGTTGTTCTCACACCACTATCTCCCGTCATTTCTGGCGCGCGGAATTTTCACCGGCGTCCACAAAGAAAAGACGTTGCTGGTGGGCAAGATCGAGAAGGCAGCGCTGCTTCGGAGCTGGTTGCGACGCAAAGCGGACATCGGTCTGCATACCGTCGGTTTGATCTGCGATGACGCGATCAGTGCGACGCCTGATGGCGTGCCGGTGCTGGGGAACTCGAACGACATCGATCGCGTTATCGCCGAGCGCGGCATCACGCAGATTATTCTCCTGGAGTTCCCGATCTTCGACGATTCAAACCGGCACATCATCACGGTGTGCGATCGCCTTGGCGTTCGGCTCCTCATTTTGAGCGACCTCGAGGAAAGGCTGCGACATCCGGTGACTCACTTCGAGGATGACGGTTTTCGGTTCATCGGTTTGCGCGAAGAGCCGCTCGAGAACCCGCTGAATCGCTTCTGCAAACGCGTCATCGATGTCGCGATCGCCCTGCCTCTGATGCTTTTCGTTTTTCCCGTCTTCGCCCTGATCGTGTGGCTCGCGCAGCGCGTGCAATCGCCCGGCCCGTTGTTCCATATGCAGACGCGCGCCGGCATGCAGAATCGCCAATTCAAGATCTACAAATTCCGCACCATGCACGTCCAGAACGACGACATCACGCGGCAGGCCCGTCCGGGCGACGAACGGATTTATCCACTCGGAAAATGGTTTCGGAAGCTGAGCATCGACGAGGTCCCGCAGTTCTGGAACGTGCTCCTCGGCGACATGAGCATCGTCGGCCCGCGACCGCATCTGATCGAGCATAACCAGCAATTCTCGCAGCTGATGCAGAACTACCACGTGCGAGCTTTCGTCAAGCCCGGCATCACGGGCCTCGCGCAAGTGCGCGGTTATCGCGGCGAAGCGCGCAATAATTCCGACATCGAACATCGCGTCGAATGCGACATCGAGTATCTCGAGAACTGGAACCTTTCCCTCGAGTGCGGAATCATCGTGCGGACCATTCTGCAGTTGCTGCTGCCGCCGCGAACGGCCTATTGAGCCGAGTGGCCTAACGAGTCGAGCACGGTCGCAAAACGGTCGAAGACGCGCTGCTTCTCGAATTGCTCGACGTACCGCCGGCCCGCAGATCCGAACTCGTTTCTTCGTTCCGGATCGTCCGCCAGAGCATCGAGGACCGCGGCGAGCTCCGCCGGCTGACCAGGCGGCACATTGATTCCGAAGCCGCCTTCCGCCAGGGAAAGCGCGAGCTCGCAGGTGGGGGCCGCCACGGTGACGACCGGCTTCGAGGCGGCGAGCAGGCCGAGCAGCTTGCTCGGGAAAAAAGAATTACCGGAACCAGCCTGCTGCGTGATGAAGCAGAGATCGACGTCGCGCAGGAGCGAATCGTAATCGCGCCCGGCGTGCAACGGTAGCATCGTTACGTTCGGTAGTTTCAGCGCGGCGACCCGCTCAGTCAGCGCCTCGCGCTGCGCGCCGTCGCCGCAAATGATGATGCGGATGTTCCGGTTGCGGAGGAGTTGCGCCGCGTCAATCAACACGTCGAGCCCTTGCTTGACGCCCAGGTTACCCGCGTAGACCGCGAGAAATTCGTTCTCGGCAAAACTGTGCCGGCGTCGGAACGCACCTGGCGCCGGAGCGTCCGCACCGTTCGCGAGCGAGATCGCATTCGGAAAATAAACGAGCTTCGCTTCGGGGACGCCTTTGCTCCGGAAGCTCGCCAGCATGCCTTGCGTGATTCCGGAGACGCGCGCGGCGTGGCGGTAGGCCGCCGCCTCCAGCGCATAGAGCGCCTTTGTGAAACGGCCAACACGCAGCATCCCGAGACCCACCGCCGCATCGGGCTGCATATCCTGCACGTGGTATACGTACGGCGCGCGCTTGATCGTGCTCGCTACCCACGCGGCACGGCCCAGCAGGAGCGGCGGGGAAACGACCACGAAAACATCCGGGCGAGAGAGCGAGAGGACGCGAACCAGCGAGGTGAAAATGAAGCTGGCCTCGTGGAAAATCCGCTTTAAGGCCGAGACGCGCTCCGGCACAAATTGCCAGCAGCGCCGCACCGTGACCCCGTTGATCTGATCGGTCCGAAACAGCCGTCCGCGATCTTCCGGCCGTTTTTTCCAAGTCGGGTAATATGCGAATCCCGTGACCATCTCCACGTCGTGTCCGCGAGCGTGCAAATCTTCGCATAAAGCGACGCTGTGCGGCGCGATGCCGGTGAATTCGGGCGCGTAATTGATGCCCCAGACAATGACTCTCATGGTTCAGATTTTGACGTGCGGCTTGTTACCGTGAGACAGTAATTCGGTTCGCGCGCGTTGCTTTTCTCGCGTCGGCAGATTGTAGAACAGCTAACAGCGATTCCGTTGCGCGATCGATCTCGAATCTGTTCCGGAAACATTCTTTCGCCCTCGCGCGCATTGCGGCCCGCTCATCGGCGGAGAGCGAAAGCCATCGCTCCATCAGTCGCGTCGCGCCGGACACGTTATCGTTCTCGACCAAGCCGGCTCGGTCCGCCGCGATCTCGCGCCAGATGTTGACGCAATTCGAGATCAAGACGGGCAGCCCGGTGGCCAGCGCTTCGACCACCGAGATGCCAAAATTTTCCTGATGCGACGGGAGGATGAAGGCATCGGCGGCGGCAAAGGCGCCCCACTTCAGATCACCCGTGAGCATGCCGCAAAACGTGACCGGCGCTTTCGCGACGTCGTCGCCGAATGTTTTTGCGGTGAGTTGGTGCAGGTGCCTGCGATAATCCTCACTCGCCGGCGGCCCTGCCAACACGAGTTGTAATTCATCGTTCGGATGCGTCCGGGACACATGCGCGAACGCTTCGATGAGCAGATCGCAGCCTTTCTTTTCATGCAGCCGGCTGAGGAATAACAGAACGCGCTTTCCGCGCAGGGTCGGAAATGCGCCCAGGAATTCGGCCCGCGCTTTGGTGAGGTCGACCGCCGGGGCCGACGTGCCGTAGTTCACGACCGTTTCGTTGCAGCGATAAAGTGCGAACGATTTTCGCGCGAGTCGGCGTTCTTCCTCGGAGGTAAAAAACACCGCTTTCGCATCGCGCAAGACGCGGTAATCGGCCCACGGCCAGTAGAGCAGCTTCTTCAAATGCTTCAGGGGGTAGGTGCGTTTGAACCATGGGTCCAACATCCCGTGCGGGAAAACGTAATACGGGGTCGGACCAGCATGCAGCCCGCGCCAAACGCCGAAGCTGTTGTACTGCCACAGACCGTGAACGATTACTGCGTCGTACTCCGCGCGCCGTTCTTTGATCCAGGGAACGAACCGCTTCGCGTAACCATAAGTGCCGCTGCAAGGTCCCAGTGCGTGCACCGAAACCGCCGCGTTCTGCACCCACGGATCGTCTGGCGCATCAAGCGAAATCACCTCGACGGTGTGGCCCCTCGCCACCAGAGCGCGCGAAGATTGCGTCACCGATTCCACCGGCCCGCCCACCGCCGGATTCACGGACCGGATGGAACGCAAGATCCTCATCGGTCCCTCATGGTGCGTGATCTCGTCTCCGGCCTAACGAGTGGTTGCGGGACATCACGACTTCGGGACACTGCGATTGCGCGCCCAGACCGTGCCCCATTCGCCGGCGGGATTATGAAAATAGATGTCGAAGCCGAGCGCGTTCAGCTTCTGCTCAACATCCGCGAAAACATGCCGGCCCCACAGGTGATATTCCATCCGCACGTCCGCGATCTGCCGCCAGGACTCGTCGTCATTGAACATCTCCCACTCCGCGCCTTCGCAATCGATCTTCGCCAGATCGATGCGGCCCCCGAGACGCTCGACGACCGTGGCCAGCGCCACCTGGCGCACGGCTGACGACCGATTTGCCGTCGCCGTCGTCCTCGCCTGATTCGAGTCGCCGCTGTCCTCCATCGCGACCCAACCTTCCGCTGCGCCCACCGCTTCCGGGTAGAGCTGGAATGCAGCGCGCTCGGCATTCACCGAGACGAACGGGATGATCCGCGAATTCGGTTCGTAGGAATGGATCGTCGCGTCTGGAAAGCGCGCCCGCGCAGCGAGCGAGAAAAATCCGATATTCGCGCCGATGTCCGCGATCGTCGCGACCGGCCGCTCGATTTGCTGCAGCCCGTACTCGTCGTCGATCAAGCAAACCATGAAGTCCATCCGCACGCCATGTTCGTCGGGATAAGCAAGCGTCATCGTCCGGCCGCCCAGTCGCACCTTCGCTGGCATGCGGAAGTTCTTGTGCCGCAAAAACGGAACGCCGAGCCGGCGCGCGTTGGCCATGCGATGCAGGTGACGAAAGATGCGGCGGATCATGCGAATGATGTTGTTGAGATGAGGCGCGGCCTTTCGGCCGACAGCTCGCAGCGCCTCGCGAACTGTCCAAGCACAACAATACTCCAGAGCCGCGTCCAATGGGTCGCACCGCGCTCAAACTCCGCTTTCGTCCGGCTCACGAAATCCGGCGTGACAAGATTGCGCGCGGTCACTTCGTGAAGTCCGTCCGCAACGAAACTCGCGAGCGCTCCCTGCATCCACGCTCGCATCGGTAACACGAAACCGCGCTTCGGCCGCTCGTAAACGGAAGCCGGAAGCAGGTCACGACATGCCTCGACCAGCAACTGCTTCGTGCTGCCTCGTTTTCGGGCGGCGGGCAACCCGAGAACATATTCCACCAGTTCATGATCGAGAAACGGAACGCGCAATTCGAGGGAAACGGCCATGCTCATTTGGTCGGCATCGCGCAGCAGCATCCAGCGCATGTATCCGGTCAATTCGGTCCAACTGATCCGCGCAAAATCATCCGGGAGATCGATCGCCCGCTCATCAGACGCACCGCCCTCTGTCGGCAATCCGGCGCGGCGAATCGTTTCGTCGGTAAAAAATCGGCGGCGCCAGCGGGCCAGGTCGTCTGTCTTCGCGCCGCCTGGGATATCTGCCAGCCGGTCGCCGAGGCCGGCGAATTTTCCGACCGCTTTGCGCGCAGCCCGCGGCACGCGCGCGAGCCATTTCAACTTCGGGACATCGCGAAAAGTTGCGTAACCCCCAAACAGTTCGTCCCCGCCCAGACCCGAAAGCGCGACCTTCACGCCGCGCGCCGCGACTGCGCGCGAGACGATATAGGTGTTGATCGCATCGACCGATGGCAGGTCGAGCCGGTCTACCGCTTCGGTGACGGAAACGATGACTTCCTCTTCGGTGAGCTGGATGCGGTGATGCTCGGTTCCGTAACGTGCCGCCACCTCGTGCGCGATCGATGTTTCGTCGAATTCTTCATTTTCGAAACCGACCGAAAACGTTTGCAGCTTCCGCGACAGCTTCAGCGCAGCCAAGGCGGTGATGATCGAAGAATCGATGCCGCCGCTCAGAAAACTCGCGACCGGCACATCGGCAAGCAGATGTTCGTCCACCGCCCTTTCCAACAATCGACGCACGGAAGGGACAACGTCATAATCCGAGGAACGAAACCGTTTCGTCGGCGGCCAATAGGTCCTGTTGATGTCGCCGTCCGCCGTGATCGTCATCGCATCACCGGCGGGGAGCACGGAAATTCCCTCATACAGAAGATTTTCCTCCAGACACGCGCCCCACTGCAGGTAGGACGAAACCGATCGCGGGGTGACGGCTTGCGGGCCGTCCACCAAAACTCTCACTTCAGACGCGAGCGCGATTCCGTCCGCGTCACGTCGATAGTAGAGCGGTTTAATCCCGAGCCGATCGCGCGCCACGAAAAGCTCCTGCCGCGTGGCATCGTAGATCGCGAAAGCGAACATGCCTTTCACGCGTTCTAACAATCGATGGCCCCACTGGGCGTAGCCTTGCAGCAGCGTCTCAGTGTCACTTGTCCCGCGCCACGGCACGTCGCGACCGAGCTGACCGCGCAGTTCGCGGTGATTATAGATCTCGCCGTTCACGACGATCACATTGCCGGTCGCCGCATCGAGCATCGGCTGCGCGCCCGTCGGCGAAAGATCCATAATCGCGAGCCGCGTGTTTCCGAGCCAGCACCGTCCATCCGGGGATATCCATTCGCCCGAAGAATCGGGCCCGCGATGATGAATCCGCGCGAGGTCGAGCGGCGTGGCGTGACCAGCAAACGAAACGTGAACCGCGATGCCGCACATTTGTCAGGTCCGATAAACTCGAGGCCGCGCTACCACACGAACCCTTCAGTTCGCCGGAAATATTGGAGATCTTCCGGCAGCTCTTTTACCGCTTTGGCGGGAACACCGGCGTAAAGGCGGAAAGGCGCTTCCAGCTTTTTGTTCAGCAGCGATTTCGCCCCGAGAACGGAGTGGTGAGGCAGCTCGCTGCCGCCGAGAAGGACGGAATCGGTCCCGACGAAGCAATATTCGCCAATCTCGATCGGCTCTGATGATTGCCTGCCCGCCCGCAGATCGATGCTGTGAGTCAAAAGCTGGGAACGAAAACCAGCGATGGTGGCGAAAGCTCCGATCCGCACGCGCGCGGTGCAGTCGACGAGGTGCCGGCTGCTGATTGCGGCGTGCGTTTCGAGAACGAGTTCCGGCCGGCGATCGGTCTGATGCGCGAAATGACGGCTCGTTCCGCTGGGAAATCCGGTGATCCAATTCAGCTGGCCGATCATCGCGCCGGCGCCGAGATGCAGCAGGTCTACGTTCTTGCAAAAGTTCAGGTGGCCGATGCGCGAGTTCGCTTCCATGACGAGACGACGCGGAGCGATCCAGGCGAAACCGATGCGACTGGTCGGATGAATCGAAAAGCCGAACTGCTTTTCGAGCAGCCGTCGCCGTGCGCTCCAAGGCAGCGCGAAAGAAAGCGCCATGGTGAGGTTCTTCAACATGCCGGTGCGAGTGAGCGATAGAGCTCGATGTATTCCGCGATCATTCGATCGGTCGTAAAACGCTGCGCGTTTTGCAGCGCTTTTGCACTCCACTCCGCGCGTCGGGCAGGATCAATGAGCGAGAGCAGGTCTTCCGCGAATCCGTTTTCGTCCGCGGAATCGCGCAGCATCCCGCCATTGCCGGCGACTTCCGCCATCGGACTCGCGGCGCTCGTCAAGACCGGACAGCCACACGCTTGCGCTTCGATGATCGGCCAGCCGAAGCCTTCGAAGCGCGATGGAAAAAGGAAGGCGGTTGCACCATTGTAAAGGGCCTCGAGCAATTGGTTAGGTGGGCTAACGACTTCGATCACGCGGTCGGAAATGCAGAGCGACCGGGATAGCGCCCGCAGTGACTCGCTCATCCGTTCACCCGCGAAAACGAGCTGACCATTCCAGCGTTCCCGACAATTCGCGAAGATGCGCAGAATGCCTTCCCGATTCTTCCGGCGAAGATTTGTTCCGACGTGCAGCACGAAAGGTCCGTGCAACGCGGAGATCGTCTTAAGCCGGGCGCGGACTTCGCTCGCCGGAATTACCTGGTAAGGGTAGCTGAGACCGAGCGTGATCACTTTCAGTTTCGCGGGATCACCGGCGACGATCCGCCGCGCATCGTCACAGGTCGTGCGCGAGACGCAGGCGACCGCAGCCGCCCTGCGCAAGCCGGAGACAATCCAGCGTTGTAGAATTTTCCCGGTCGGGGAGGCCGGACAATCCGTCTCCTCGCCGAGTCCGCCGCGCACAGCGAGCAGATCGTGGCAGGTCACGACAACCGGCGCCGAGCGGATCCGGTTCGCGTACATCGCATTCGAATGATCGCAGATGTGCACGAGCACCGGGTGCGTACGCAGGGCTTCTTTCAGTTGCCGCGGAAAGAGAACAAATTTGTCGATGTACGCGAGCCATTTACCGACGAGATGGCCGGCGAACTGGAAATTGCCGAAGAAAGGCTCCGGTTGAATGAACTCGGTCTTGATCCCTGCGGCCGCGAGGCCGTCCCTCATCATGGTCGCGAATCGCAGCATGCTTTGCTGCCGCTCGAGCGGATAGTTACCGATCAGCAGAACCATTTTGATGATCCTGCAAAGCGGCCGGCTCCGCCGATCCGATCGCGAAGGGCGAACGGCGGCGAACGCCTAAGCCGCGTGGCCGGCTCGCGGGCTCGGCAGTCGGCAACTCCGGAACGAGCGGTTGTTCGCGGCTGGCCAACGCCAGACCAGCGCCGAACACAGCGAAGCCGAGAATCGTCGGCTGACCAAACTGGCCGCTGACGAGCGCCATTATCGCGGTGCTGAAAAGCAGCAACGGCAGAACTTCCCCCTGCCGAACCGCACGGAGGCAAAATGCGGTCAGCGGAAAAATTACCGCGCAGCGCCAGAGCACATAAGCCAGCCCGAGCACTGGCCCGCTCTCGAGAAAAATCCGCGACCACTCACTTTCCGAAAGCAGGAATGTGCTACGACCGATCAGAAATTTCGCGCCTGCATTCGTGCCAACACCGAGACCGTAGCCGAGGAACGGCGCTTTCGTCAGGACGTAGAGACCATCTTGAAAACCGGACATCGCCCGCGTGAAGACGTCTTTTGCGACGGATTGTTCGGTCGCCTCGGCCACATCGGTGAATCGCGTCGAAAGCACTTCGACACCTTCCTTGAACAAGGGCGTTTTGCTGACCGCCCATCCGAGGATAAGGGTCGCGAGCAGTGTCTGACCGAAGCGATTGACCGCGCTCGGTTTGATCACGAGGACGAGACCTAACGAAGCGGCCACGACCGCGCAGGCGCCCACGGCGGAACGACTCCCGGAGACGGCGATGCCGATGACGAGAGCGACCGCCGCACTGATCAGCAGCCATTTCGGATACACGGTCCGTTTCAAAGCGGCCCAGATCAGAAAAGCGGTCGCGATCGACAAATAAGAGACCACGCCGATCACGAACGAAAAAGTCGCGGAGGTTCGCACTTTGCCCAGAGCCGCCATCATCGATTCGCCTTCGCCGCCGGCGGTGCGATTCACAAAGGCGTCCGGCGCCGCCCGAAACTGCAGCACCATCAACGCAGCCATCGGAATCAGGATGAGCAGCGTCCACCAGCCGAACTTCTTCACATCCTCAAATCGGAGCACGCGCTGCATGACAAAGATCAGCGGCAGATGGAAAAAATCGGACCGGAAGCCGTAGCCGCTGACCAGTGCGATCTTGCTCGGCGGGAGGTATGGCCAGAGGGGGATGAAGCTGACTGCGAGCGAGAGCAGGCCGATGATCCAAAGCGCGGTCATCCAGCCGTTGCGCGGGAAGACGTGCGCGCGGATCGCGAGCACATAAATCAAAAACGCGACCGGATCTCGAACGATGAGAAGCGGATTGGAGAGCGCGGGCAACGCCCATTTCCGCAGTGCACCCTCAAAGATCAAGAGCCAGAAGTAGAGCCAGATGAGCCGCCGAATATTCTGCAGCGTCTTCTCGTGGGTGGTGGAGCTTGGATTCATTCGCCGTCGAGCGATCGGATGGCGGCGAGCACTGTTTCGCCGTACGCAGTCCAGTTAAACTGGCCCGCCCGCTTAGCCGCTGCAATCCCCATGCCACGAAGTGCTTCTCGATTCGCGCCGCACCAGCTTATTTTCTCCGCGATCGTTTCCGGCGAACGGATCGGCACGAGAAACCCCGTCTCGCCATCGGTAATCAGGTCGTCCGCGCCCGCGTTTCGGGTCGCGATCAAAGGGAGTCCGCACGCCATCGCTTCCTGTTGCACGAGGGCTCTGCCTTCCACGATCGAGGGTAAAACAAAAACGTCGCACGTCCGCATCAAGCGCAAAACGTCGGCATGGGGCCGCGGCGCCTCGTAGCGAAAGCCGGGACACTGCTGCCGATACCACTTCAACGGGAGCAAAAGAGAGCCCATTACCACCAGTTCGATGTCCGCCGAGTCGACCAGCTTCATCGCTGCGAAGAGATCGGCCAGCCCTTTGCGCTGCGTGAGCGCGCCTGCGAATAGAATCCGCAATTTCCCGCTCGCGCGCGGCGAGGCCGAATTAGCCGCGCCGTCGACGATCGGCGAACCAAATGGCGCGACGATCCATTTCTTCGAACGCCGCACTTCCTCGGGCAGTGACTCCGCGACAAATGCACTCGGACAAATGACCAGCTCCGCGAGGTCGAGCTCCTTCGATTTTCGCGCGAGCTTCGCCGCCGAATCGCGCGTGCCGGAAAGTGTCGGCGCCCAATCCGGCCAGCGCTCCGCTTCCTCGCGCAAGAGTGCTTGCGCAGTTTCCCAATGCGCGATCGGTAGATCGTAGACGCGTCGCACCCCGAGTTCGCGCGCAGCCTCGAAGAGACGCTCCGCGCAATCCTCGTACGCGTAGACCGCCCGGATGCACTCGCGTTCGTGCACGCGCCTCAGGTAGCGCGCGGCAAAGTCATCGAGATCACGCCACACCGCGTCGATGCTCGCCCATCCCCGCTCGTGCTGTGTAAGCGAGCGAAGTCGAAAACGCAGCGCGAGATGTCGGATGATTTCACGCCGCGGATGAACGCGAATCTGGTAATGCACCAGGTCGTAGGCGCGCCGTTCCGCCTCCGCGCGCAATCGCGGCGGCAAGGCGTAGATCAGCGGCGATTCCTTCGACCAGCCGAGCGTGGTCACGTAACGGGCGAGCAACTGCGCGTCGTCCAATGCGCGCAGCACCGCGCGCACGTTCGCGTTTCCAAATGGGTGCGCGAGCAGGATCACGAGCTTCTCTCCATCGGATTACGTCGTAGCAATTTCCGGAAAGCGCGCGCGTAGAAATCGAGCGGCTCGAGTTCACGCATCAATTCCTCGCGAGTTTTCGTCGCGCGCTCCGCATATTCCGCTTCGCTCATCGCCGCGGCCTGCTCGAGCAACCTCGCCAGCGCTGCCGGGTCGGCCGGTTCGCAAATCAGCGCCTGCGGTCCGCCCGCTTCGGGTAATCCACCATCCCGCGTGATGATGCACGGAACGCCAAGATGCCGCGCTTCGATCGCGGTCAGCCCGAAGTCTTCGCGCGTGTTCGGCGGCACCACCATCCAGCGCGCGTTTTGGATGTTTCGCGTCTTGGTTGCCGCGTCGATGAACCCGGTCCCACGAATCCCAATCAACTTGTCGCGTTCGATTTCCGACACGATCGTTTCGCGCAAGGGCCCGTCGCCCATCAACACCAGCGGCCATTTCTCGCGATCGAGCTGCGCGCGCGCATATGCGTCGATCAAGGTGTCGATTCCCTTGTTCGCGATCCAACGTCCGATGAAGGCGAAGCCCTTGCGCTCCGCAAATGGCGTCCAGCCCTCCGGCAGCTTTGAGGTGGTCGGCACCTTTCGGCTCCCTTCGCGTTTTCGCTCCGGTTCCCACGTGTCCCAGACAAATTGCGAATTGAACCAGCGCGCATCCGCCAGCCGCGCGCACCAGTGCCAAAGCCTTCGATGCAGCGTCGCTTCCGCAGGCATGTAATTGTGGATCGTGAGCGCGAGCGGCTTGCGGAACAGCTTCGCGAGCAGGACCACATCCGGCGAGGCGTTTTGCAGATGAATCACGTCGGCCCACCGAATCTCGCGCGCCAAATCTGCTCCGGCGCGATCGCAGAACACGGCCGGCTCGTCGCGCAGCATTTCTTCGAGAGTCGTTTTCAACACGAAGTCCCGTGTCTTTTTGAAACAGACGCGCACTTCAAAATCGGGCTCGCGACGCACCGCCTCGGCGACCGCGAGCACGAACGCCTCGATGCCGCCGTACGCGCCCTGACATGGACTCACGATGAGCAGATGCGCGCGCTTCACCGTTGCGACCGGACCGCCCGGGCAAATTCCTGCGCGATCTGCGGCCACGACGCGGTCCGCTCGTACCACGCCCTCAATTTCTGTCCGCGGCGATGCAGCTCGACATCAGCAAGACCCACCGATAATTCCGCCGGCGAGGTCAGCAGACAGGTCGGTTCCTTCGCCGCCGGTGCAGCGTGTTTCGAGAGGATATTCAGGCCGTGCGCGGCATACGCCATAAAGGTGCCGGACTTGGTATAGCTGAGCGGGTCCTGCGCCGCGATGCCGAATTCCGCAGAAGCGAGAATCGCGGAAACCTCGCGCGCGTTTTTCGCACCGAGCTGGCGAAATCCCGACCGCAACTGGAGCGCTTCGAGCAGCGCCTTCTCCTCTGCATCTAGTGCGTTTAAAGTGCCGCCGCCCACCGCCACGATTCGCTCGATCCGTCCGCTCGGCACAAGCGCACGCCAATCGCCGGCTGTCTCGCGCAGAGCCCGGACCCGCGTTCCCTGCATTCCAAAGAGCACCGCCATTCCACGCTCGCGCGACGTCGGCGGCGCGGCGGTCGGCACGACGTTCGCGCCGACCGGCAGCACACGAACGTTACATCCCGGCGCGAGGCGCGACAGATAGTCGGCCTGGCTGGCGGTGGTCGTAAACACCGCATCGGCCGCTCGAAGCAATCGCGTGATCGCGCGACGATGAAACATTTGGATGACGAAGTTTTTGTTCCACCACGGCCAGAAAGTCCAAATTTCGTGGAACATGACGCAGAGGCGCCCGTCCGATTTCCGTTTCCAGTCGAGCAGCGCATCGAGCAGCCAACGCGGATAGCCGTAGCGGTCGAAACCGTACGCGCTGTATTGCAGCAGGACGGTTCCGTTCTGCGTGGGCAGATTTGCGCGAAATGTTTCGCGGCGCGGGATCATCACATCGAACTCCTGCGCGCCGGGCCAATTCGCGATGAGGTGAGCGGTATAATCGGCGAGGCCGCCGATGGTCGGCGGAAGTTCGGGCGAGAGAATCGTGACTGGCTGCGACACGGGCGTGATCAGCTGCGGCCGACGATCTCGGCGATCCGTTTCGCCACGATACGCCACGTCGCGTGCGCGAGGTACCATTGCCGAAGTCGTTCGCCTTTTTCGCTCGCGCCGGATCCAGTTGCGCCGGCGACGTCCGCGGCAGAGATCGTGAACTGCAGTGGCTCGTTCGCGCAAGGTTGCGCGATGACGACGGCGCAGGCGTGCTCTGCGTAAGCCATCAACGTACCGGATTTGCTCCAAGTCAGGTCGTTGCTGATCGACAGGCAAAATTCGGACTCGAACAAGAGATTGGATACCGCAGCCGGATCGAGCTCACCGTGGTCGACCACCGAATCTGGAGGCAAGGCGGATGCGATCATCGCATCGGCCTCTGGCGTGAATTTGGCGTCGCGCGGGCCAATCAGATGCAGCCGCGACAACCGACCTGATTGTTTCCAGCGCGTGAGCCAATCGCGAAACGTGCGCACGGTTTGTAATCTGGTGTAAGGCAACCCGAAGATCGCGAACTCACCGGGCCGCCGTTGCGGCGCGCGCATCGCGAGATCATCCGGCGCAGCGATATTAGAAGGCACCGGCAGCCACTCGACGGGACAGCGCAGGGACCATCGATTCAAGACTGAAGCATGGTGCGCCGAGTTGGTCACGAGACTCGATGCCTGCTCCGCCAGAGCGCGCGCGACGGGAAAGCTAAAGCGCTGCAAGATTCCTTGTTTCGAAAGCAAAGGGAGGTCGGCCGGCAACTCGTGGAAAATAACGTGCAGGCGTCTGCGATCATCGCGCTTTCGCCAGGTCGCGAACGCTTCCGGCATCCAGCGCGGAAAACCGAAGCGGTGATAGGCCCGGCCCGCGTAGTGCAGCAAAACGTCGGCGTTTTGTGCTCGCTCGAGCGCCTCGGCGAGACCTCGCGCACTGGCTGGAAATTGCGCGACTGAGGTGTCCGGGAGATTCTCGCGCGTCGCATCCGCATCCGCGAAAACAAGGAATCGCTCCTGTCCGTGCGGCGCTGGCCAGTGTCGATGCAACTGCCACGCGTAAGTGCCGATGCCACACGCGCGAGGCGGCAACCGGGGCGCGACGATCACGAGCGGCGGCGCGTCCATTCGTTAGGCGAAGAGCCGGCAGTAACCGACCCGATAGTCGAGCGTCGGATCGCGCCGGCCGATTTCTCGCGCAGGCGCGCCGGCGACGATGCTAAGCGGCGCGACTTCTTTCGTCACCACGCTGCCGGCCGCGACGACTGCGCCGCGCCCGATTTTGGTTCCCGGCAAAATGAGGGCGCGCGTCCCGATAAACGCGTAGTCGCCGATCGAGACCGGTTTATCGCGGCCCGCGAACGTCGCGCTTCGTGGATCGTGATCGGCAGTGAGGATGCAGACTTCCGCCGAGATCGAGACGTGATCGCCGATCGCCAGGCCGCCGCGATTATCGAGCCGGCAATTTTGATTAATCGTGCTGTCGTGACCGAGAGTGAATCCGCCGCGCGTGTCGAACTGCGCGCCGGAAAAGATATAACTCCCCTCGCCGATCGCGCAGCGCATCACTCCTCGGTAGAACGCCTTCCGCAGCGTGTGGCTGGGAAGCCGCCCGACGATGGTGTTGCAAAGATAGATCAATCCATCGAACGCGACCCGGCGAAAGAAATGAGGCGCTTTCATTTTGCGAGGGAGAGTGCCGGATCCGATAGTTCACAAAACGGCATGATCGCATCCCAGAATTTTCGGCGCTGGTCTTCGAGCATAAAGTCCGCCTGCGCGAGTGCTAACGCATGCTGCGCGATCTCTCGCGCACGCGCGGGCTGCGCGATTAATTGCGTTAAAGTCGCGTACATCGTTTCTGCAATCAGGTCGGTCTGGAGGAAGGCGGCATCGTTTTCTCCGAGCAGCTCGCAGACCGCGGCCTCGGCCGGTCCATGATAAAGAATTGGAATACCGCTGCCCACGTACGTCACGAGTTTTGTGGAGAGACTCAATTTCGTGAAATGTTCGAACTCGGCACCGAAGGGCAGCGGGAGGTAAAGTAAATCTGCCTGCTCAAGGTCCGCGCGCACATCGGCTTCGGAGCCGAACGGCAATACCCGAACGCCCTCGGCGCCGCGCAGCAGATGCGACCGCAATTGCCCGCAGCGCAGGGTGAGCGAGATCGCAAGGCCGGGTCGCTCCTCGCGCAGGCGGGAAAGCGCGGACAAAAGGACGCGCAAATTTTCTTCGTAGCCGATGTGAAAGAGCCCCATGAAGTAGACGCGCAACTCGGAGAAATCGGAGGCTCGCGGTTGCGGTGCTATCGTCTCGACGCCGTCGGTGATGGTGATGAATTCCTGTCGCCCATACCGGCGGCAATATTCTTCGCCGAGTTGCCGGCTAATGACGAAGCGCAGATCGGCACCGTTCCACACTTCGCGCAACGCTTCATCCGCGCGCCGCATTTTCACGCGGCCTTTTGCGCTGTAGCGAAGGTCGTCGTGCACTTGGAGAAAAAAGGGAACGCCGAGTTCCCGGGCCACGCAGTAGCTATCGTAAAAATCGAGCGCGGCGTGAGGAATGGCGTGGATCGCCCGCGCGCCCCGCGCGCGACAAGCAGCGCGGAGCCGACGACGGAAGAACGGTTGGAAAACGGGCGTCACTTTTTCCGGGAGACCGGCGAGCCGCGTCCGCTCGATGCGACCGAAGAAAGGGCGCAGAGGAAGGTGGACTTCGTTTCCGGCGCCAGGCTTCAACGGCGGCTCAGGGGAGGTACACACGATCGTGATCGGAAAGGGACTGCGCTCGACGAGCGCCCGAAGAATGCGCGCGCCGCCGCCGGCGCTGCGCAGATTGAAAGGCTGCACAAAAAGAATTGAGCGCATCGCAAGCGCATCGAGCGCGGAGCGGTAAGATTCTACGGTGGCGTCGGCGATCGTGGACCAACGGAATTTTGCGGCCCGCGCGACGCTGCGATCAGCAAGCTCGCGGTATGCGGCCGTCCCCATTTTCAGGACGCGAATCAAATTTTCGGCGAAAGCGTCGACATCGCCGATCGGGACCAGCATCTCCTGCAACGCGTCGCCGAGAATGTCGCGCGGTCCGGCGGCTGCGTAGGCGACAGTGGGAATGCCGGCGGCTAATTGCTCGAGAACGGCGAGACCAAACCCCTCGGCGTAGCTAGGGAAGGCGGCGACAGTTTGCGCTGCGAGCAACGTCGGCAGCTGATCGGGCTCATACGTTGAGACGGACTCGACGCGCCGCCCAGTCGCGTCCGCAAGATCGGACATGACGGTCGCGGGCTCGACCATGGTCCCGGCAAAGGTGAAGCGCGCTTCCGGGACCTGCGCGCAGACGAGTTTGATGATGCGGTCCCAATCGTAGGCGCCTTTGCGCGCGCTCCACATTCCGACGAAGCAAACGCGCTTCTCCGCCATGCGCACCTCAGGCGACTTCGCCGCCGCCCGAAGGTCAGCGCGGCGCGCGTCAGTCAGCCCATACGGTTGAACGATGAGGCGTTCCGGGGGATGAATTTCGCGCCGGAGAAAGACTGCCTCCTCGGCGTTCGGAACATTGACGACGTCCGCGGAACGGAGCGATCTCTCGGACGCGCGCAGGAGCCGTCGCCGCGCAAAGCTGAAGAAGACGCGCCCGCGCAAGCCGCCGCGGGGACGATTTGGCCAGCGCTTCGCGGCGTCCTTTTCAAACGCATCGTAAAATCGGTGCAATCCAACCGATCGCGCGACCAGCAATCCGCGGAAGCCAAGGTTCGCCTTCGAGATGGGAAGCGCGCCGATGAAGGCATCGATAACGTCAAAGTGGTGAGCGTTCTTCTTCACAAACGCGGCGGCTTTGTACGCGAAACGCAGTTGGTTGATGAGGAACGTCGGAC
>JALYZW010000131.1 GCA_030945725.1 Verrucomicrobiota bacterium
AACTTCACCTGGCGTGATCGCACCGCGGACACAATCATGCTCGGCGCCTCGCTTTTCGCCCGGCAAATCCAGATCGAGCAAATCTACGTCAAGCAGCGCGCGAATCAGTTCACGCTCAGCGGGGAATCCGCCTTCCCGCGAAAGGTCGCGGAGTGGCCCGAATTTCGCGGCGACGTTTCCGCGTCGATCAAAGATCTGAGCGACTTCGCCCGGCTCTTCGGCGGTAAAGCGTCCGATTTCGGCGGTGAGTTGGAAATAAACGGCAGCATCACCGAGCAGGAACACAAACTGGGCGGCGAACTCATCGCCTCCGGGAAGTCGCTTACTCTCTTCGGCGCGCCCGTCGACTCGTTAGGCGGCAATTTCGCGCTCACGCAATCTGCCGTCGTCATTCATCAATTTGATCTTCGGCACGGCGCCGATTCCGCGACCGCGAGCGGGACGCTCGATTTATCGCCCGGGCACCGGTTTACAGGACGGATCGCAGCCACGATTCTCGACCTTGCGCCGTTCCGGAATTTCCTCGCCTGGACCGGCGATTTTCTGCGGCCGGAAGGCAGCATTGCGCTCGAGATCCAATCCGATCCACGCGCGCCCGGCGGCGCGGGCAGGTTTTCCGTTCGCGGCACCGCGTTGCGAGTCCTTGAGCCGGCGTCCCTTTTGGCATTCGACGCAGTCTTCGAAGGGACTTACTCGGCCGAGAACATTTTCTTTCGCCGGTTTGATCTGCGCAACGAACACGCCGCCTTTACCACTTTCCTTACCGTCGCGACGGACTACGTGCAGTTCCAGAATCTGCGATTTGAAGTGAACGGGAAACCAGCCGTCGAAGGCGAGATTTTCGTTCCGCTCACGCTCGATGTCCCCCCGGAAAACGGACGTTGGATCAGCGGGATCGTGCCGGAATCAGCCTACAGCGTTGATGTGCGCGTTCCGGATCTCGATCTCAATGAGGCAGCGCGAGCGATCAGCGTCCGGCAGGATATCGGGGGCAAAGTGGGGGCGCGCATCGAGGTCTACGGAACGACCGCAAATCCTGTCGGCCAGGTCGCTCTCCACGTGCGCGACTTCGCGTCCGCGAGCGCGGCGCGCCTGTCAGGGGACGTCGAAGGATCGCTCATCCGCGACGTCCTGAGTGGCAAAGCGAGTCTCGCCGTCGCGGGAACACCGCCCGCGCAGATCACCTGTTCACTCCCGGTTGAATTCGAGCCGAACAGCAGCTCGTATCGATTGCGAACGGATTCCCAATTCGACTTCAGCGCGAATCTTCCGGCCGTCGCACTCGCGAAACTTCCGAGCTTCTTGAAGCCGCGATTCGCGCAGGATGGGATGGTCCGGGCCAGGGTGGCGGCGGCGGGCGGCTGGCCCCATCCCCAGATGCAGGGGATGGCCGAATTCGCGGACGTCGCCTTTTCGCCTGGCCAAAAACTCAGCGGTCGTTTCCTCTTCCGCGGGAACACCGCAAGCGTCGACGGCGGAAAGTTCGCGGACCGTGATCTTGCGCTGTCATTCGCCGGCGTGCTCGACCTCAGCGATTTCGCCGATTTGCTCATCAACCTGCGGTTCGCACCGATTGAAACAATAACGTCCCACGACGCACGAGACGAGCGGTGCATCAACGGCCTTCGCCTAACGAGTGTAGACGCGCCGATCGATGGACCTGCGGCAGTCGATCACGCGTCGCTTCGCGGTGCGCTTTTTCGTCCGGGTTGGAGTTTGACGCTCGATCGATCAGGAGAAGCCGACGCTGCCGTTGCGCCATTGATCTTCTGCGACAAATCCGAAAACGAGGGCGACCCGCTCGCGCTCGGTGTCACGCGGTGAGCAGATTTCTCACGCGGCTGCGAGCCAGGGTTGCAAGCGTTGCGCGAGTTCAGGGGTCAGGTCGATTCGGCAATCGTACCCCGCCGCCACTTCCACCGCCGCTGCACCAGGCCGTTCGAACTGCAGCAACACATCGCGGTTCCCAGGAGAGCTGGCCAGCAAATCACGAACGTCACGCAGCTCGCGAGGCGAAGTACCGGCACGGATCCGAAGTACGATTGGCCGCTCCGGAGGTGACGCCGCAATAGCTACGGCCGAGGCGGCGTCAGCCGGAACGTCGCGCGGATCAGGCTTCAGCACTCTCACTTTCTGCGCCGTCGCCCGCACCGCCTCGTCGCGCCTATCGAGGGTGCCTTGAATCGCGATCACTGCGCCGGCCACGAGCGATTCTGAAACCTGCACATAGACTTCATTCCAAACCACCACCTCGAGGGTCGCAGTCATGTCCTCGAGAAACACGACCGCGAATGGTTTCCCTTCCTTCTTCGTGAACTTGCGATCGACCTGCGCGATCGCCCCGCCGATCCGGAATTGTGCGCGGTCCGCCAGTTCGCCTAACGAGTTGATCGTTTGGAAACCGCCTTTCGCCAACTGCGCCGCGTAAGCGTCGAGCGGGTGACCCGTCACGTAGAACCCGAGCAGCTCTTTCTCGTATGACATCCTCTCATGCTCAGTCCACGCAACTGTCTTGCCCGCGGACGATCGCGAGGCTGGCGCCGGCAAATCGTCGAACAAAGAGACCTGACCGCTCGCCCGGTCCCGGTGCGCCGACGAGGCGGCAGCCAGCGAATCCTCGACGCATGCGAAAAGCTCCGCGCGTTCGCGTTCGAGAAAGTCAAACGCGCCGGCCTTGACCAGGCTCTCCAGCATTTTGCGGTTCGCGACTCGCGAATCGAGCCGGCGACAAAAATCTTCCAGCGACGTAAATGGACCGCGGGCTTCCCGCTCGCGAATTGCAGCTTCCATCGCGCTTTCGCCAACGTTTTTGATCGCGGCGAGTCCGTAACGGATCGACGTCGCATTCTCCGGCGTGAATTTCAGCCCGCTCCGGTTCACGTCCGGGGGCAGGATCGGCACTCCCATCCGCTTACATTCGCCGACGAAGATCGAAATTTTATCCGTGTTGTTGATCTCATTGCTCAGCAATCCCGCCATGAATTCAATCGGATAGTTCGCCTTCAAATAAGCGGTCTGATAACTGATCAGCCCATACGCCGCGCTGTGGCTCTTATTGAAACCGTAGCCGGCAAATTTCTCGAGCAGATCGAAGATCGCGTTCGCCTTTTTCTCCGGGATTTTGTTCGTCCGCGCGCAACCTTCGATGAACCCAACGCGTTCCTTCGCCATCTTCACGCGGTCCTTCTTCCCCATCGCGCGACGGAGCAAATCGGCCTGGCCTAACGAGTATCCACCGAGCCGGCTCGCCGCCGCCATGACCTGCTCCTGGTAGATCATCACGCCATAAGTCTCGGCGCAGATCTCTTCGAGTAAGGGATGCTCGTATTTGATTTTGGTCAGGCCTTTTTTGCGCTTGATGAAATCCGGGATCAGTTCCATCGGGCCGGGCCGGTAGAGCGCGATCAAGGCGATGATGTCCTCGATCTTTTGGACATCGAAATTCTTGCACAGGCTCGTCATCCCGGGCGACTCCAGCTGGAACACGCCGATCGTTTCGCCCCGATTCAGAACCGCGAAGGTGGCTGCGTCATCGAACGGAATTTTCGTGAGGTCGAATTCGGGCTGGCGCTTTCGAATCAAGGTCAGCGCGTCCTCGATCACGGTGAGCGTTTTCAGCCCGAGGAAATCCATTTTCAGCATGCCGAGATCGGTCAGCGGACCCATCGCGAACTGGCTGATCACGTCCGTCCCCTTGCTGTCGCGGCAGAGCGGCACGTACTCGGATAGATCGCGTTCGCCGATGACCACGCCCGCGGCGTGCACGCCCGCGTTGCGCGACAATCCTTCGAGGACCGTCGCGTAATCCCAAAGCTGCCGCGTCGATGGTTCGCTCGCGATCGCTTTCTTCAACTCAGGCGTCTTCTCCGCGGCGGACGCGAGCGTGATGTTCAACTCGTTCGGGATCATCTTCGCGATCCGGTCGCAGTCCGCGTAGCTGAGACCCATCACGCGGCCGACATCGCGCACGACGCTTTTCGCTTTCAGTTTGCCGAAGGTGATGATCTGCGAGACGCGACGTTCGCCGTATTTTTGCCGAACGTATTCAAGCACCTCACCCCGGCGCGCTTCACAGAAATCCACATCGATATCGGGCGGGGAAATGCGGTCCGGATTCAGAAATCGCTCGAAAAGCAGATTGAACTGCAGCGGATCGATGTCCGTAATCCCGAGCACGTAGGCGACCATTGATCCAGCCGCCGAACCACGTCCCGGCCCGACCGGAATGCCGCGCTGCTTGGCAAATCGAATGAAGTCCCAGACGATGAGGAAGTAGCTGACAAACCCCGTTTTCTCGAGCACGTCGACTTCGAAATCGAGTCGCTTGATCAACTCAGTATCGGTTCCCGCGCGCTCGCCGTAACGCTGGTG
>JALYZW010000137.1 GCA_030945725.1 Verrucomicrobiota bacterium
CCGTTACTGCGCGGGTCCACCTTGGCGCGGTCGATCCGCAGCACGTGCGGGTCGAGGCGTATCACGGCGAGAGCGACAACGGCGCGGTGCGGAACGCGAGCGTCACCGCGATGACGCAGGCAGGCCAGGGCAGCGACGGCGACTATCTGTTCAGCGGCTCAATTCCCGCGGCGGAGTCCGGCGCGTACGGTCTCAGTGTGCGCGTTGTGCCGACGCATCCGCACCTTCAGCAAGAACACGAACTGCGTCTCATCACCTGGTCTTGATCCAGGTGGACGCGGGTCGCCGTGCGTCGCGGCTCGCCCGCGCTATTCGACGCGGTAAGCTTCGACTAGTGCCACGCCCGTCGTGTCCAACGTGCCCCGAACGATCGCGGTGTAATTTCCCGGCGGCAGAAACGCGATGATGGCGGACTCACGGTCATCCGTGGGCGCGAGCTGCGCGGCGCGAATACCCTGCACCTGGCTCGGGTCGTCTTTCCAGTTGTCGTCCGCGCGCAGTAGCGCGCCGTTTCCGTCGTGCAATTCCAGCGTCGGATCGAGCAGCGGATTAGCGATGTTCGATGCGCTCAGAGATGGACCGATAGCGCGGAACACCACCATCGGGTTGTCGCCGCTGCCAATGATCAGACCGCCGATCATCGCGTTGTCGCCTGTCCCGACAAAGCCGCGCGTGCTCAAGTTTCCCAGCATCGAGCTGCTAGCCGGCTCGAGGTCATACACCTCGACAAGTCCATTTCCGACGCCGCCGTTTTTACCGGCGAGAACGGCGGTGTAACGACCTGGAGGTAACGAGTAAACAATCGCCGATTCCGCCTCGTTCTTCGGCGCGATGCCGGTCGCGTTGATTTCCGCCTCCTGCGATTCGCGCCAGTTGTCGTTCGATTTTAGCGCCGTGCCCGAGCTGTCGAAAAGGGTCAAGGTCGGGTCGGCGAGGGGAGTTGGGACACCGCTCGCTGCGAGCGTCGGCCCGATCCCGCGGATCAATACTTTCTTCGAGACATCGCCGGTCACGAAAATGCCCGCGATCGACACGCGTTCACCGCTATCGACGCCCACGCGCGTCGCGATGTTCGCCGCCTTCGCGACGGCGAGCTGCGGTGTGAGGAGCGCATCGCGCGCGCCCTTCGCCGTTTGATAATGACCGGCGGTCGTCGGATGCAGATCATCCCAAAATAGATATTGATCGGGATTTACGGAGGATTGTCCCTGCGCGGAATCACGCGTGTTGACGAACCCATACTTGGCCGGATTACTGAAAAGCCGGATCGTGTTCGTCCAAATATCAAGCGAGTAGAGAGTGACTCCCTGCGAAGTCAGATTGCTTCGCGTCGCGGACAAATTCGTGGCGAGCTGGCGGCGGTAATCGAACGACGCCTTGTTCAACGAAAGCGTTTTCGCGGCGTCCTTGTTATAACGCGGGATCGCGCCGAGCGGCGGCACATTCGGCACGAGGATATACTTCGCGCCGTGGTTCACGAGGCGATTAACGAGAAGAGGCACGCGGGCCGCCGTGGCCGTCACGCTCGAGGCGCTGTCGTCATTGAACAGATCGTTTCCGCCACCCCAGACGATGTAGAGCGCGTTCGGATCGGCCGCCGGATGAGCGGCGAAATAGTTATCCATTTGCCGGCCCATGTTATCGATCGTGATCGTGACATCGCCGAAAAGTGACGTCGAAACCGCGACGATGTCGCGCTGGCCATCTTCCGTCGTCGCACCGCCAAACGCGTAATCGGTCCCGCCCATGCCGTTCAGGCTGAAATGCGCTTCCTGCAGATTCAGGAATGTGCGCGCGAGTTGCTCATGCCAGACGCCGACGAACATGGTCGACGCCGGGTCCGTCGCGCTGCTGTTCGTAAATCGGCCGTCGCTATAATTAAAGGTATGACTCGGGTAATCGACCGTGCCGCTGCTCTTGGCATTTGTCCGGTCGCGAACGTTTCCCGTGTCCGATAAGCTGTCGCCGAAGACGACGATTTGGCTAAAGGTCGGCGGCGGTGACTGTTGGGCTAGGGCCGAACCGGCAGCAACGGTGGCAAAAATGGCGGCGGCTGAGAACAAAAGCCGTCGTGAATGGGCAAAGCAGGATAAAAGCATGTTTTTATGGGACGTAAGTGGATACGAACTATTCGAGCGAGGGGACGCAATCACGGG
>JALYZW010000141.1 GCA_030945725.1 Verrucomicrobiota bacterium
GTCTGTGGCAGCTCGATGACCCAGGTGTATTTCATCCATTCGGTCAGTTCCGCATCTTTATATGGGACGCTCGTCTCCAGGCGGGTCGTTACTTTGTCGACGCCCTGCGCGGAGAAAAAAGTTTTCATCCGCGGAGGAAACCACGCGATTGGCGCGCCTTCCGGGCTGAGCGCCTTTAACGCCGCGAAGCGGGTGGTGGCTGTGCTGGCCTGCCGCTCGAGGTTTGTCGCTTTGGATGTCTCGGTTTTCGATGAGCCGATTTTGCGCTGCAGATCGTCGATGTCCGCCAGCATTTTCGCCCGGCTGTTATTTAGTGGGCCGAGGAAAAAACTGAAATAGACATAGACCAGCACGACGAAGCCGAGCCCGCTAAGACCAAGTTTTTGGACCTGATCCTTATTCAGCTTTGGCTTCATTTTTTGGAACGCGCGCGCGCGCGGGTGCGGCCGCTTTCGGGCCGTCAGGGAAGGGATTAAAATCGACGGAGAGAATGAATCGGGCCGTGGGCATGTTTGATCCGGCGACATTTGCGAGGGTATCGAGGTCTTCGAGGGTTTTGAATTCGACCTTCGCTTCTTTGTAGGTCTTGCCGAGTTGGTCGATGAGCATCTTGCGCAAATCCTCCGCGGCCTCGCGAGGTTCGCGGCCAGCGGCGAGTCCTTCGATCGTGATTAGAACGCCTTTGTTATCTTCCAACACGACGCCATCGAGATTCGTCAATTGCGCGTTCGGTGCGACACAACGCGACACTTTATCAAGAAACGGTCCCCAGAAGAATCGGCCGTCGATCATCGAATCCAGCACCTTCGTGGTGCTGATGATGTGGGTCAGCTCAGCGGAGCGCTTCTGCGCGTCGGTCACTTTCGGTTCGACCTTCGCCCAGTCGCGCCGGGCGGCATTCAGCTGGCCTTTGATTTCCAGCGTCTGGTAGGCCTTGAACATGTAGTAGCCGAACATCAGCGCGGCGAGGCTGCACAACACGAGCGTGCCGATCTTGAGCGGATCGCGCTGGCGTTGCCGCTGTTCCAGCAGCTCTTCGTGGAGCAGGTTGAGATGCAGGGCCATCGCCTTAGTTCCGGAGATATTCGAAGGCGGCGCCGCACGCCACGTTCAGCGACACAAATTCGTGCGGTAACGCCTGTCGCTTCGCGGCCGGCAGCGCGACTTCGCAAGTTTCGAGCGGGTCCCAAATTTCACATGGAAGCGACAGTTCATCGCTCAGCGTTTGCAGGATCGTCTCCGTCCGCGCCAGGCCGCCGGAAACGAAGATGCGGTGAATGCTGTGATCGTGTTGCCCTTCGAAAAAGCCGATCGAGTTCCGCACCTCGGTCGCGAGTCGGGTGAGGGAAGTGCGGCAGATTTCCGCCATGCCGGGATCGCCTTGCTGGATCATCGAGCGCGCCGCGCCACTATCGAGCGCGCCGTCGGCAGTCAGCGCATCATTGAGCAACTTGCCGCCGTAATCGATGCTCCGCACGAGCACCAGTTCCTTCTTACTCCCGATCAACACCGTGCTCTGCAGATGACCCATGTCCAAAAGCAGAAACGCTTCGTTCGCGAAGATTTCAGGATAAGCGAATTCGAAAGCGTTGAACGAGCAGACGGGCGCGAGCTGCAACAAACCGGCCGGCAGCCGGCTCTTCGCGCAGGCGTCGGAGATTTGTTTTACGGTCGGACGCAGCATTCCGCCGACAAGGTATCGGGTTTTGGCAACGCCATTCGCGTCGTTCCGCGCCAGCGCCTCAGAGCCGTTCGCGTGCACTGCGACGGCAGCGCTGTCGGCGAAAACCGGGGCGCAATCGAGCACGTAATCTTTGCACTCCTGGTTCAGGACCGCGAGACCGTTTAAGCGCAGCGCGTTCCGCAGGAGATCGACCGGCGTGTCGGGTTGCTCAATAATGCGGAGCAGCGAAGCCGGATCCGAAACTGCGACCGCGCAGGCCTTGGCGCTGCCGCCGATGTCGCGCAAGAGAAGCTTCAGCTGTTGGGCGAGTTCGTCGGCCGATTCGAATCGCTCCGGAACCTCGACTGAAGCGTAGCTCGTGAGCACAAAACGATCGTCGCCTTTTCGTTGGAGAAGCACGCCTTTGAAGACATGCTTCCCGAGGTCGATGCCGATTACAGAATTGCCGCGTCGCGCCATGGTGCTGCCATCCATGTAGCGGAAAGCGTGCCGACACCCCGGCTTTTCTGAGCGCACCTCTTCTACGCAGGAACGGGAAGGCGGTAACCAAAAAATTCGCGTTTTTTGATAATTTCCACGACTTCTGGCGGCACCATCGTCTCCCACGCGGGATCACCGGACTGCAACTTCACGAGCGCTTCCGGCGCGTAAATTCGCAGGAACTGGGGATTGTAATCCGACACCTCCTGGATGAATTCGTTGTCGATCAGGTACTGGAAAAGCGATTTCAGATTTGGTGCAACCTGCAGCTTGGTCGCCGTGAGCAACTGGCCGTTTTCTTCGTCGATCATCGGATAGACGTAGAGCTTCAATCCGTGTTTGAACATGCGGCCGAGCGCTTCCAGGATCCCGCCGTCCAGGTTCAGATAATATTTTTCGTCGAAAATTTCCATCAGGCTCGGCACGCCCATGACCAGCCCGATCATGCGGTTGGTGTAGCGCGCCAGATAGCTTGCGAGCCGATAATATTCCCCGAATTTCGAGATCATGACGGTGCGGCCAAGTGCCCCGAGAATATCGACCCGGGCGAGGAAATCCGCGTGGTTCAGCTGCCCCTCGGAAAGCAGATTCTCGAGCGTCATTTCCATCAACACGACCAGCTCCGATTCCGCGCACCGGCATTGCTGCAGGAAGGCGGCGCGCGCGCCATTCAGCATGTCGTTTGTCGCGAAAGTCACGGGGCGGAAGCTGCCGCGCTCCACCAGAATCGCCTTCTTGTGCAGGATGTCGGACGGCTGCACCGCCTCGCCGTCCGCGGTAAACATGATTGCATTCGTTAGGCCGAGGCTGACCAGCTGCAGGCTCATGAGCCGGTTGTCCACTCCTGCATAAGCCGGCCCGGAGAATTTGATCATGTCCACCTCGATCCGGTCCGGCGCGAGATTATCCTGGAGCGATGCGATCAGCTTTTCGGGCTGATGAAAATAAAACGCGCCATAGAGCAGGTTCACTCCCAGAATCCCGAGCGCCTCCTGCTGGTCGACATTTGATTCGTCGAGCATGCGCACGTGCACGATGATCTGGCTCGGTTCGCCGCGGGTCTCGGTCTGGAAACGCACGCCGAGCCAGCCGTGCGATTCGTTGTGCTGTTTGAAGCTGCGGGCCGCGACCGTATCCGCGTAGACGAAAAAAGTCCGCTCGTCGCCCAGTTTCTCGTCCAGCCGCTCGATCAGCAATTGGTACTCATGGTCGAGCATCGTCGCGAGCCGGTTTCGGCTCACGTAGCGATCGGCCGTGCCGTAAATCGCATCGCTGAATGTCATGTCGTAAGCCGACATCGTCTTCGCGACCGTTCCAGCCGCGCCGCCGACGTGAAAAAAGCGACGCGCGACTTCCTGGCCCGCGCCGATCTCCGCGAAGGTCCCGTACTTCTTTGTGTCGAGGTTGATCTGGAACGCTTTCTTGTTCGTCCCCAGATCCATCTCCGCGTTCATCGGCTCAAGATGTGGACATTTGCCGGGTTCTCAACCGGCACTTGCCGGGTCGTCAGCCGGATTTCCCTCGAGGACTTCGATCGTTTTCGGTTCCTCTCCTAACGCCGCGGACGTCTCGAGGCCGAACGCGTTCGCCACGTCCGGTGCATACCGCTGCAGATCGCGTCGCAGCCGCAGCAGGGCGAGGTCCTTGGATTTCGCTTCGAGCATCACATCAAAATTGTGCCCACCGACCAGCCGAAAAAAAGTGATGAACTCAAACGGATTGCAGAAGTCCGCGTGGCCCGTCCACACCGGCGGTTGCAAGACGGCCTTGCGTTTACGGGTCTTCGCGACCTTTCGTTTCAGCACGCGCAGCTCGGTGCGCGGCGACGAGAAGTGAATCTTCGGCCGCGTGCCCGTCGGCCAGGTCCGGAGAAATTTTTCCACGGTCGATTTCAACTCGGAGCCCTCGGGATTGAAGCACCAGAAGTGTTGATGATCGAAGATCAGGGGGACGCCCGTTTGCTCGTGAATCTTCAGGACGTCGGCCGTGCTGTAGCGGAGATCATCGTTTTCGAGAACGAGCCGACGCCGGATACCAGGTGAGAGCGTCCGGTAAGTTTCAATCCAGCGCGCGCGACCGGTTTCCCGATCGCCGTACGATCCGCCGGCATGGACGACCAACACCGCCTCGGGTCCGAGTTCCATCGCATCAAGCATTTCACTTTGAGCCTGCAAATCGGCGATGCTTTTGCGCACGAGCGTTGGGTCCGGGCTGTTCAGGACAATGAACTGCGACGGATGGAACGAGAGGCGCAGATCCAACTCACACGCTCGGCGCCCAAGGTCGCGCAGGTCAGCGGCACATTCCTTTATCATGCCGTGAAACTGCGGCATGTCGGGATGCGTGACATACGGCGCGATATCTGAGGACATCCGGTACATCCGGATCGCGTTCGCTGCGAGGTAGTCGAAGATCTTGTGCAGGTAGCCGATCGAGACGGACAGGTGCGGCTCTTGTTGCCAACGTCGAGCGTCGTTGCTTTTCAAATTCTCGCCGCCGAGCACCTTCACGGGAAATCCGAGCCGCCGCGCCCCTGTCGACTCAACTCGCGCGACCTGTTTTCGGGGGCGGTGTTTCCGTTTCGATAGCTTGGCCACACCAAGCATTCGTCTGAGCACGCCACGAAGACGCGCGAGAATCTCTAGAGCCGCACGAGCTCTGCTGCCGTCGCCGGGATCCAACCGCGCAGATCGTTTGGTAGCGCGGCATAGACCCATCCCCCGCGCGTGTTGAGCACCTGCACTTCACTTCCGGGCGGCAACGCGAGAACGGTGCCGGAATTATCCGCGGTCGCGAGCCGCGCTTGGATTTTATCCGCAGTGATCACCGCGAGAGCCCGTCCGCCGCTTCCATTTTCGATCGTCCAAGTCGCGTAAGTCGCGATGCCGGACGCAAGAATTCCACATACGAATACCGTCGCCGCCACGGCCGACTTGCCGCGCCGGAAGAACCACCCCACGGCCGCGAATGCAGCAATCCAAAACCCGACTGCCGCCGCGATCGTCCATTGCGTGGACGTCGCAAAAGCGATGTAGCGATCCGTTTCGCTGCGTCGCATCTCGAGCGCGCGCGCCTCGTCGCGCACCACTCTAAGGTTTGCAGTCGCCTCCGGTTGCTTCGGATCCAGCGCGAGTGCCCTTTCGTAATTCAAGATCGCTTTTCCTGAATTCCCGGCGCGGAAATACGCATTCCCGAGATCGTAGAATAGATTCGCGCTCCAGCGGCCCGATCCGACCAGCTGTTCGTATCCGTCGACGGCTTCCCTGAAGTGTCCGGCGGCAAAATCGGCGTTGGCTTTTTTGAATATCGATGGAGCCTCATCCGCGCGTGCCGTCAAACAAAGGCAGGCCGCCCCGAGCACGAAAAGAACGAACGATTTGAGCTTCATGAATGCAGCCTTCCGATCAACTCAAGGACTTCGCGCCGGTCTTCCGGCGAGAGCGTGGCCGCGCCGTTCGCACCGCCGCTGTATCGCACCTCGTCGCGCCGCGCGAACAATCGGCGCACGCGCTCACGTTCCGTATCGTCGAGCTGAAAGGCGCTCGCGGCGACCTCGGGATCGATCGCGTTCGGTTCCAGGTTCTTCGCCAGCGCTGTGCGCAATTGCACCGCGCGTGTCGCCGCCGCCACGAAATCGTGCGGCGGCGTGTCGCCGCGCCGCAACGTGCGGTCGACCGCCGCGGCTTCGTGTTGCAAAGAGGCGATCCGCGCCGCTTCGCGGTCGCCCCGTCGCGCGCTCCGAATCTTCCACCCGATCAAGCCGAGTAACGC